>JAKAXI010000001.1 GCA_021816665.1 Bacillota bacterium
GTTGGTTAAAAAGAGGTCGGAGCCACCAGTGACCTGTATCAATGAGAAATGAGTAGGAGGACTATGTGATGCTCCAAGCTCTGTTGAGCGGCGTCCTGTTGGGACTCGCGGCTGGCGTGACACCAGGCCCCCTCCAAGCACTGGTTATTTCGCGCAGTGCCCAATCCGGATGGCGTCAGGGGGTGCTGGTCGCAGTAGCCCCCCTCGTGACAGACGCCGTCATCATCGCAGCCACTGTGTGGTTATTCAGCCATGTTCCAGGCATCGTATTACGGCTGATGACACTAATCGGCTCGCTGATGATCGCGTACATTGCCTACGACACTTGGCGGACTCAGGCTGGAGCTGCGAGTACGGCTCGAGCGGCGAAGTCCCACAGCGCTCGTCCGACTGTTGCCGGGAGCACTCGATTCGTTGCAATTGCGGGTCACGAGACCGCCGCGAGTTACGCCGCCGTCAGCGCAGAAGCAGCGCAAGGCCCTGTGGTCGCAGCAGCGACGCAACAGCGGAGCCTTCTGCAGGCAGTTCTCCTGAACATTGCCAACCCGCACGCGTGGATGTTTTGGGTGATCGTCGGTTGCCCGATCATCGTGCGGGACGCACACCTGTCTCTGTGGAGCGCGGCAGCGTTTATCTTTTTCTTCTACCTGCTTTTGGTGGGGTCCAAAGTAGTTCTCGCAGTGGGTGTAGATAAAGGGCTGAAATCGGTCGGCAACAACGGCAACGTCTGGGTTCTGCGAGGCACGGCTGTGGCACTTGCGGTGCTTTCCGTGGTGATGCTTGTCTCAGCCATTGTGCAGTTGCTGCATAAATAAGAACGAGCGAGATCGATGCCGGCACGCAGTGTGGCACAGAGGCCACACCTGACACCTGATCTCGCCCATGTTATGGCCTCAGCAGGCCCCAAAACTAGAAGGACCTCCGCTCACTCACCACGCGTACGCTTCCGGAGCCGGTTTTCCAGGTCCAGGGAAGATCTCGTCGAGCTTTTGCAGCACGTCAACGGTCAGCTTCACATCCACTACCCGGAGGCTCTCGGTCAACTGCTCGGCCGTGCGCGGGCCGATGATCGGCGCCGTCACAGTGGGGTTCGCGAGCAACCAAGCGAGCGCCACGATGTCCTGGGGTTCCCCGATCTCTTGGCACAGAAGGGCGAACTGCTCGAGTTGACTGCGGTGCTTTTGGAATAGTTCTTCTGAACGTGTACTGCGAACACCGGTGCGCTCAAGGGCGTGGCGGCCCAGTAATCCACCCATCAGCGGACTCCAGGGAATGACGCCCAAGCCGTGGAACTCTGCTGATGGCAACACCTCGTACTCCGGCTCCCGACGAAGCAGGTTGTAGATGTGTTGCTCTGAGACAAGGCCGAGAAAGTGACGTTCCTTGGCCGCCGCTTGGGCTACAGCGATGTGCCACCCAGCAAAGTTGCTCGACCCGATATAGCCAGCCTTGCCCTGGTTCACAGCGACCTCGAATGCTCCCCACAGTTCATCCCATGTCGCGTGTCGTTCAATGTGATGCATCTGATAGAGTTCGACGTGATCCGTCTGCAACCGGCGCAAAGAGCCGTCCAAATGGCGGCGGATCTTGTACGCAGATAAACCGGCCGGGGAGTTTGGCCCATCGTTCGGATCGTCCATGATATTGTAGACTTTCGTCGCCAGGACCACTTTTTCGCGACGGTTTCCACCTTGCTTAAACCACCGGCCGACGATCTCTTCCGTTCGTCCACGGTGACCAAGTCCACCGTAAACGTTCGCAGTGTCAAAGAAGTTTATTCCTGCGTCTAGCGCCGCATCCATAATGCGGAACGACTCTTGTTCGTCCGTGGTCGGGCCGAAATTCATTGTACCCAAACACAACCGACTCACGCGCAGGCCAGTTCGGCCAAGGTATGTATACTCCATGTCTGTCACCCTTTCCGGCCCACCGTGACAAGGGCCACCCTCTAGTCTATCGTTTCGCCACCCGATTTTCCAACCATGTGCCCGTCTTCTCAAGCCAACAAATGCCGCTGATAGGTGAAATGGACCAGCCCTCATGAACTAGGAAAAATAGTCGGTTGTACTTATGGAGTGAACAGACAACACACTCCTATACTCGTCTTACAGGACCTGTAAGCGCTAACAGAGGAGGAGGTTTATTGTGAAGGGTGCAAGTCGACTTCATTGCTGTGGTCGCTGTCGATTGGTCTAACCGGCCTCGCGGTCGGCTTTGCCATGATTTACTTCATGCGCATCATTCTGGGTGTAGCGGAGGGACCGAACTTTCCAGCTATCAACCGTGCAGTCGGTGACTGGCTGTCAAAGGACGAGCGCGCAACTGCACTCTCAAACTCGCTGGTCGCAGTGCCCCTTGCGCTCGCAATCGGTGCTCCCATCGTAACTCAACTCATCATCCACACTTCTTGGCGCGGCATGTTTATTATTCTTGGTATCCTCGGGTTTATTTGGGTGCCAACCTGGTTCTTCCTCTTCCGCGACTTTCCCGAGCACAGCAAACACGTCAACGACGCTGAGCTGTTGCACATTCGCGACGGAGCACCACGGTCTTCAAACGTGGACGCGAAGACCATGCGCACGGAACAGTCGAGGAGTGTGCGAGGACTTTGGAAATTTCTATTCTCGAACCCCACACTGCTCGCCAACGATTGGTCATTTTTTGTGTTTGGTTACTACCTGTTCTTTTTCATGACCTGGTTGCCGTCCTACCTCAGCGACCAATACCACTTGAATCTCTCCACTGTCGGCATGTTCAGCATCCTGCCGTGGCTGTTGGCTGCGATTCTGCTCTGGCTGGTCGGATATTTGTCTGACGCAATTCTGAAGCGCACTGGTAGCCTGCGGAAAGCTCGTTCTCACCCAATCTGGATCTCGCAACTGCTCGCAGCCATCTGCGTCATTCCTGTCATCTACACACATAACCTTGCGGTAACTCTGGTCTTCATCTCCTTGGCAGTAGGGTTTGGCATGAGTTCGAACTCGACCTTCTACGCGATCAACGTTGACGTGGCTCGCGAACGGACAGGTACGGCTCTTGGCGTGATGGATACATTCTTCGCCATCGCAGGCTTCGTCTCTCCGACAATTACTGGCTGGGTAGTGAAGTCCACAGGCAGCTTTACCGGTGCCTTCTGGCTGTTAGCGATCCTGGCGCTGACATCAGTGCTCGCTGTCCTCTTGTTCCATCGACCGGACCAAGCCCGAGCCCTGGAGCGAACCAATCCACAGGTGTTCGCCCCGGGAACAACAGGCGACGACTCCGCAGGGGAACGGGTCTGAGATTGAAATGTCAAGGGCTATCGCCAAAGGGCTCGACAGCCTTACGCGTTAGCCCTTTCCATCATTTTCTTTCGGCCTGTCCCTGGATACACGGCTCTCCGCCTATCTGCGCACCCCCGTCCTCGAAGCATGGAACCGCATCGTGCTGTACATACTCCATGTGAACATGACGGATGGTTCCCCAGGGACTCGCGGGATCCAAGCAAATAATGACCGACGTCCCGGGACACACTGAGCGCGAAAGGAGAAGGAACATGTCTTTTCCAGTATCCTCGTTTTGGCCTGTAGCGATTGGTTTTCTCGCTCTCTCCATTAACTATTTTGTCCAAGGCGGCACAACACTAGCGGGCGGACCAGGGTGGACAAAAGAAAAAGATCGGTATGACCGAACAGTAGGTCTATGGGGGATCTTTCTCGGCGGGTTCGGGCAGCTGTTAACAGGCACTTATCTTATGGTCGGCCTTTCGTGGTTCCCGGTTTACCGCAATGCAGCACCTCTGTACATGGCAGCAGTAGCATTCACCGTGTATGGCATTCACTGGATTGTCATTGGCTGGCGACGCTACACAGGCAGCGATCCAGGACCAGAAGCTTGGATGGCTATTCCGTTGCTAGGCCTCAGTGTCCTCGGTGCTGTTTCATTTGCGGGCAACGGCGACATTCCGGTGATGATCTTGTTCGTTGGGCTCGTTCTGATCTACATCTCAGAAATTCCGTCCCGGTTTATGAACAGCAAGTTCTGGGAAAAATCAACCGGGTTATTCCAATTTCTAACTGGCATTTGGCTGTTGTACCTGACCTACGGTGTCACGCTCAACTTCGCCAATGGGATGCATTGGTGGGTATAAACAAAAAGGAAGATGAGGCAGGGTCGACATTCTGTCGGTGCCGCCTCATCTCCTGATAAGTTCACAGTACTTCAAAGGCTCACAGATGTAACGGGCGCTGTACGAAACAAGGCTTCAATTTGGGCCACCGGGAGAGGTTTTGCAAGAAGGAAACCTTGCACCATGTCACATCCTCGTGCCTGCAGAAGTTCCAACTGTTTCTGTTCCTCAACCCCTTCGGCCACCACTTTCATGCCGAGACTATGCGCAAGTTGGATCGTTCCTGTAACAATCGACAGGGAACTAAAGTCCTCCAACATAGTCCGGACAAACACTTGGTCAATCTTCAAATGCGTTGGCTGGAACCGACGCAGGTATGCCAGCGACGAGTACCCTGTGCCAAAGTCGTCAATTGCGATTTTCACGCCAAGTTCGCGAATGTTCTGTAATTCCTGTACGATCGCGAGAGAGTTCTCCATCAGGCATCCTTCGGTAATTTCAATAGCCAACCACTCAGGTTCCAGTCCTGTTTGGAGAAGCGCCTGCTGAACTTCCTGAAATACATTTCCGGCTTGAAACTGTTTGGGCGAAATGTTCACAGATACGACCATCGGCGGATACCCAGAATCCTGCCAGACGCGGCTTTGCGCACAGGCCGTCCGCAAGACGAATCGGCCTAATGGCTCAATCAATCCTGTTGTCTCGGCGACGGGGATAAACTCCGTAGGCGAAATCCACTCTCCATTAGAACGTTTCCACCGCAGTAAGGCCTCCACCGAACCAATGCGATTCCCTTGTTGAACCAGGAACTTCGGCTGGTAGTGCACTTCAAACTCTTGGTTGTCGAGTGCAGTCGGCAAAAGGTCTTCGATGTCCAAGCGCCGCTTGACATACGACGCGTCTGTCGGATGATAAAAATTAATGCGGGTGCCAGGATGAGCAACTGAGTACATCGCCACCGCGGCGTGATTGATCAGTTGCTGAACGTCGGTAGCGGAATCTGGATACGCAGCCGCCCCCATTCGCGGTGAGACCAGCAACCTTCGTGACTGTATGGTCAGCGGCATGCGAAATGCGTCGAGAAGGCGCTCTCCCATCATCCGTGCGTCTTCCACACCGTGCAGCCGATGGCTCAGGATCGCGAACTCCTCTTCACCGATCCGAGCTACCTCATCATCTGGATGGAGAACTTCTTTCAGTCGCTGTGCCACTGAAGCGACAAGTTGTTCGCCAAACGCATAGCCTTCCACATTCGCGAACAATTTTACTTTATCCAGGTGTAAAACAAATGCGTCGATACGCGGGAACTGTCTATGCCAGTTCGCGAACAACTCGTCGAGATAGCGCCTGGTGTACGTCATCGTGATGGGGTCGCGGTATATCGCTGTTTCGAGATCAATCGCGTTTGCCAAAAAGCCAGCTGCCGATCGCATCACATTGAGTTGTTCAATGCTCGGGACGGACATTCCATTGTCAATAAAACAAACGGTCCCAACACGCTGTTGAGACTTATTCTCGATGGGTATCCCCGCGAAGCTCACAGCGCCGAGGGTCTTGGTAATTCCGAGGGCAGACGTTTGCGGGTGGCGGGAAGCATCGTCGATGACAAGGATGTCATCGGCGGCGCAGACTAATGAACAGTACGTACTAGAGAGAGGCCAAAAACCTTCCGAAATCAGGGACTCTCCTCGGTTGCGAACTGCTACAACCGCGTTTGTTCCACCGTCGTTGACTGCGACAAACAAAGTGCCGTTCGGAATGAACGAACCAAGTATGTCCAGCATTTGATTAGCCGCTTGTCTGAAGGTGCCGTTCGCCAGTATACTAAGCATGCACTTCTTCTCCCTTGGAGCGTGCCCGTCAATACCGTATGTAGGTAAAAAAAACACCCATCTCACGTTAAAATCTGATGGGCGTTCCGCCTTCTTGCAGCTGGCTGGCATGGCGTCTGAACACCGAAGCCCCTGTAGCTTTGCGCCACTGTGTTTCCACAGCTATGCCCGATTATTTTTTTGCTCAAAATTCCAAAAAAATCACCAAATCTATTGCAATAATTCTACCTCCGCATGTACATTCCTGCAATAGTGACAAAAATCGACGAGTGACACGATCAAAGACTGTTGATTGGCCGACACCTCTGCTTGGGCCAGTCACCTTGGCACTCTGTCCACACCGCGTCAATCGGCGTGTACATACGATGTACGACCCAGGTGGAGAAGAACGTGCCCGTACACCTCCTTTCAGGCGACAGGCGCCAGGCGACGCCCACCGCTCTGGCGCCGCTCCACCTGTGTAGGGTGCGTTAGTCACATCACTTGGCTTTTTTCCAGAGCAACAATCTGTCTTTTCGACTCTGTGGATCTATACCTTGTTGTACCAGCCACTGAGCAGCTTTCCGTCGGTCTGATGGAGTGAGTTCGATGCCCAACGAAGTGGACAAGTCCTCAATCACTCGAGTCGCAGACTCCACTGTAGCTAAATCTTGCTTCGTGTACTTCGCGATTACCTGGTTCGCCCGTCTCCAGTGCACGGGGTTCGCCATCTTTCGCCGAAAAGCCCGCAACGACGCACTCGCTGATTGTTCCTTTCCCACCACACCGCCCCCCATCAAGTCAGACTACCGACAGCATATTCGTACGTACGCCATACGGATGGACGTTCGTGCGTACGATTTCGCTGGACAGTTGTCTACTTCAAAGGCGGTCGGTTGCGGTATGAGCGCCGAGATCGCGCCCACCACAAAACGGTCAGAACCGTCAGGATGACAGCTACACTCCCACTCAACAACCCGTGTTTTGAAAACACTGGCCACGCGCGTTCCCAGACACCCCCGAGTGACTCTCCGAACGTCAAAAAGGCCGTCACCCAGATGACCGTCCCAATGGTGTTATAGATGAGAAACGAGCGAATTTGGAGGCGACTTACTCCGGCGAGATAAGGAATCAGTACCTGCACGCCAGGCAGCCACTTTCCGATGATCAAAACCGCTGGTCCGTATTTTTGAAAACGGTCGTCTGCACCATCCAATTTTTCCTTCGTAATCTTAATGCTCGGGCCAAACTGCTCGAGAAACGGTCGGCCGACCTGGCGCCCGATGATGTACGCCAACATCGATCCTGCCAGACTCCCTGCCAGAGCTACAGACAGGACCGGCAGTGCCCCGAAGGCACCTCGGTGCACCTGTAACCCTGCCGCAATCAAGGCCGATTCAGCGAGTGACGGGATCCCCACGATCTCGAGGAAAAGAACAAGAAAGAGGCTCAGGTAACCGTAACTGTGCAACCAGGTCATCGCAGGCATAACCATTCACCTTTCGACACCCGCGAGGGCAAAGTGAACAGACTTTATAACTGTATGTCCACAATGCTGACGTCATGTCGAATGAAAGAAGAACTGCCGCTGGCGATAGGATCAGCCTTGAACTGACATGAAACACACACGGTAAGCGGGTAGTTGACTCCACCAATTTGGCGGAAACCGGTGTGAAAGACGTGTTCACTATGACGGTCGACAAGGGAGTGGCACAGCATACACCAAGCCTGCTCCGGATGGATAACAATCACCCTCTCACAGTCGTTGTCTACGCAACACCGCCTAGTACCGACTTAAAAATTCCACCAGTCCTATAATACAGGCACTCGCCTGTGCCTAACATAGGGCTTTTGCCTCCTGACAGCTGGGACTTTTGTCCCTGCAGATCGACAGCTTTGACTGCGTAGGTTTCTCAACGTAGACGCAAGGCTTTTCCGTGCGTACGTACGCGTTAGGCGGTATACTGGAACTGCACACTACGGCGCGCGACTTCGCGCGGTGCGGCACTGTGAGGTGTTGTGTGCGCGTCGTCGAGGCCGGAGGTGACCGTGATCATGTACGAAGAAAAAGAGTTGACTGGCCGGAAGAAAGTCTGGTTCTTCGTCATCCTGTTTGCCGTCTGCATCTTTTTAGTGCTCGTTGGCATCTTTGTGTTTTGAGGGGGAAGCCGATGAAGGTCTTCAAAGTGTCCCAAAACCTGCTCAACCCCATCCGATTGCCTGGGATGGGCCGCAGCATCGAAGTGTTCGGTTTGTCGGAAGCTGAAGTCGTGGAAATCCGGTCAGCGTTTGCCCAGCGCGAACTGTTTGTAGAGTTCGAGGAAGAACCTGGACAACAGCTCCCCGTGGTGCAGTTGTGGGCGAACCCGCACGGGTCCGACGTGACGCTGTTCGTGTAGCGTGCGCGCAACGGATTGATTAGCGAAAACCGAGTTGCTCTTGAGCTTCCTCTGACATCATCTCTGGCGACCAAGGCGGGTCCCACACGACATCGACATACACCATCCCCACGCCGAACGCCTGCGCGGCTGCCCACTCTACGTTACTGCTGATACTATCGTGCGCGGGGCAGCCAGGAGTGGTCATCGTCATCTCGATGTGAAGTGTACCTTCTTCCCGCTCTTCCATTTTGTAAATGAGACCTAAATCGACCACATTCACACCAATCTCTGGGTCGTACACGTTTCTCAGGTTCTCTCGCACTTCATCGAGATTAATCATGTTCAAACAGCTCCCTTCTGAGCTTCGTGACTTCCAGCACGCGCAAAATTTGCACACAGAACGCTGCAATCGCCAAGGACAAGAGAATGCAGCTGCCGATAACACCCGGTTGCCATCTCCCTGCCGCCGCTGCCGTCAAGGCGACGAGTCCAACTCCGAACGCGGTGAGCACCGGCCATGACTGGTTCACGTTGATCAGGTCAGAGATGAGCGTGGGTTTTCCCTTCCCCGGCGTTTTGCTGTAGCGCTTGCTCCATACGAGAAATGGCACAATCTTATATGCGAACGCCATCACAGTCAGTGTCACGACGCCAAGCAGGTAAAACATGACGACGCCCTGCCAGCCTGCCTCGCCCCCGGTCCAAAACACCCGTTCAGCGAACAGGCACAAACCCAGAACTCCACCCACGCCAGCCGCTACCACGGCTCGAATGGGCGGTTCGACGCGTTTGCGCATGCGCTTCTGAATAATGCCGCGCATATCCGCGATCTGACTGACAAACGCAGCGACGCCAAAGGCCGATCCTGCCCATAAAAACGCGTTTAAGTGTGTCCAGATACCGACGAGCACGACCCACAGTGCGACGTGTGCCAAAGTGAGCGTCCATTTCTGCCGGCCTGTGGAAAATCCGTGCGACAGCGTAAACATCGGCAGCAGTTTGAGGCTAAACCCCATGACCAGAAAGGTGAAATAACCACCCATGGCAAGCAATATATGCGTCGCGATCAGCGGCCCCATCCACATGTCGAGCCCTGGCACTGCACCGGAGTCTGCAAGCACAAGCAGCAGGGCTACGGTGACAGCGAGAATGAGGTACCCATGAGCTGAAACCACGAACCCAAACATCGGACCACGAATTTTGGTGCGCAAGAGAGAAACGATCAACACTGTGGCGTAAATATAGACAGCCGCCACCATACACAGTCCGAAAACAAATAACCCGATGCCCCACCACGTCACCATGGAAACAAAGAGACCGATGAATGCAAGCAGGTAGAGCCAAAAATTCCAACGGGCGGCTGGTACACTGCTGATTGGAACCAGAAATGCGACGGTCGTCAGTTGATACACCGCTCCCATCACAAACGACAAAAGTGCACCGAGCGTCAAAGCGTGAGTCAGTGCTACGACATTCGCCGCTCCAGGCACACCCTGCGCCAGCGATCTCGACTGTAGCGCAAAGTCAACCGCAAAGACACCAAACCCAAGCACGCCGAGCAACATATAGCGCATCGGGACCGCGAACGGCGGCGACTGACTCGTCGTGACTCCAGCGCCTGGCACGACACCTACTGGACTCTGCATGACTCCTCACCTCTCACTGTGCCCGCCGTATCTTCACTTGTACCGTTTCGTTGCCCTCATCATTCACTTCGTAAGTAAATCCTCGCTCGTCGAGCTCCGGCAACAGAAGCGCGGGAACTCGGACGTTCCAAATCTCGACTCCCAGGGCACCCGACGCGCATGCATCGTGGTCCTCGAGGAACTCGAGCGTGCGGATCATCGGATTCGGCGGATCGAGGTCGCGGTTGTCCAGGTGAAAGAACGGGATCTCGGTATCTCCCTGATAAAATTGGACCACAAAGTGCTCGGCCTCTTCTTGTACAACAGCGTGCGTAAAACCCTGCTTGCCAAGAACTCGAATCAATGGGTCAGGCTGAAAAGTGGCGTGCAGTTCCAGCACGTCATTCGGTTCTAGTTCTTTTACGGCGGACATAATACGGGCAAATGGCTCCTCCTTCGCACGAAGCATTTCCCGCACATCAAGGACTTCAATTTTTCTTGTCATTGCAATCCCCTCCTGTTCAACAAACCAACCAGTCCATCCCCTGTATTCTGCGCCCAACATCTGCATCAGATAACTGGGTTAGACCCTCTGTTCATTCACAGGGTAGCGCACGCGCCGACGCAGTGCTGTGACGGATATCACGCAGAGTAAGAGGTCGCTTCGATCCACAGCCAGTGCACGGTGACAGAGGCAGTACATTACACGGCTCTCCTTGAGGTCAGCCACATGAGTAGAAACGCGACGGCGCTCAGTGCAGCCAGCGTCCCACCGACAGCCAAGAGAACGAATGACAACTGGGACGCCGCCCAATGTATCGATGCAAATGCCACGACCATCAGCAGAGACCCGATGATGGCACCTGCTGCCTGAACAGCGGCAACCGGGCGCGGAGGTTCTCTACGGTGCAAGACATAGGGAAAGAGTGTGTACCCAATGCCGTAGACGAGGTTTGTCCCAAAGCCGAGAAACAGCAAGTGGAACGCAACGAGGGTAAAAGGACTCAGACCGCCAATGAGGAAAGCACCGAGAACAAGGCAAAAGACCCAGGCTGCCCACCACAGTCCACGGCTCACGACAGGAATCGGTAAGCTTGGTTGCCCATTCACACGGCGGCGACTGAGCATCCACAGGTAGGATGCACCAAACCACAAAAACGGCAGGCCCAGGAGGCGCGACGCCACACCTGCAACAGGAGGTGACCACACCAGCCCTAACACCCCAACAACAACCGCGACGCCCCACACGAGTTGTGCAACGAGTGACCCTCGCGCACTCACTCCCGTACCGAGGAAGCGAGGGAACATGTGCAGAGCAACAGCGAAAATTGTCCCTGCTATCCAGCCGTAGTAGAGCAAGAACAACGCGCCTGTCATTTGCTCAGGCAGTGTCCCGGGTGAGGTCACAGAGCGGACAAGCATCCACGCAGTTCCTGCGAGCAACAGCATGGCGGACACATCTGTTCCGCGCTGTCCAACGCGGTCGGTAGCTTGGTACGCACCACCGCGACGCAGCAAAGAAAGTGGGTGTAACGATAGGTCAGGCGTACTTTTACGGACTGCCCCCACCTTCCTTCGACTGACCACAGCGGAGAGAATATTGGCAAGAAACAGGACCGGGGCAACAAACTGCAACACGAGACCACTCCAGAGAAGCGGTTTGCTCAGCAGCAAAAGTCCGACTACTACGCCAATCACGCCCAGTTGCGCACCGATGAGTTGCAACCACCCCACCCACGGTTTTGGCGGACGAAGTCCGGCCGCGATCGAAAGTACGGCGTAGGTCATACCGTAAATCAACATTGTCAGCCAACCGAATGGATTGATTTCGCCGTGCACTTGGCCGAGTACGGCCCCCGCTGACGGCTGGACTGCCATCCAGCCCCCGAAGCTAGCGCCAACGATAAAATTCACAAACGCAGCTACAATGAACGCTTTGGGCAACCTGCCGATGAAGGGTTCGTTTACAGTCCGCGTTTGCGCATCTGGACCTACCGATACTTCTGTCTGTTGTCTCGGCACGTGTCAGTCCTCCAACGGACCAAACTCAAGCTCATCCATTTCTTCCACTCCGCCACTCTGCCAGGCAATGACAAGCGTCCGAAGCAGGCATGCTGGATTTGTCACAACTTCTCGCACCTCACCTTGTTCACCCGTTTGCGGGTGTGTTACGACATCTCCGATCTGTTTTCGCACAAGGCCACCTCCGCTCATGTCCACGCGCACCTATTCAGAACCGTTGACAAATTTCTTCTGATGACATTATAGCCACCCTGGCAGTTGCGCGAACGTGATCGTCATCACGGACAGGTGCGCCACCGCGGCGTAACATTCAATTTGTCGAACAACAAACCGCACCCTGAGGAGGGGAAGTTCGTGAGTGAATTCACGGCCACAGTAAACGCCACAGAGTATCCACCGCACCTGAAACACAAGGTGATCTTCGAGACCTTTGACAAGCTCGTTCCAGGGCAAGCCATGCTCCTGGTTAACGACCACGACCCACAACCACTCCACTACCAGTTCCAGTTGGAGCGTAAAGGATCATTCTCTTGGGAGTACATCGAGCGTGGGCCCGAGTCGTTTCGCATTCGCATCGGCCGTGTCGGCAAATGACAGCCAGAGTCACTTGGCTGCCAGTCGGCCACATTGCTCATGGCTACCGGCGCGTGTTCGCAATCTTTGAGGGCGAATCGCTGCGACACGTCGTCAACTTGTCGCCGATGCCCTACGAACAGGTGTACGGTGTCATGAGCTTGGCTGGTGACGCGGGCGTGAAAGACCCCTCCTTGTGGTGGGGTCTTTCCGCGATTGACTCGCTCATCTCAGACGGCACTCTGCTCGGTCCAGAAAATCCGGTGAGCGCCGACGACGGCTTCATCCATGTGCGGCCGCGCATGCCATGTGAAACGGAATTGCTTCCACTCTCCACGTATCAGGCGATTCTTCGAGAAGGAAGTTGGTCTGTTCCGAATCGAAAGGAGGATGTGCAAAGTGGCGGAAATAGACGTCATCAATAAATCGACAATGAAAATTCGGGTACAGCTTGACGATGCCGTGCGTATGGTCAATGAAGCGGCTCGCGATATCGCGCTGTACGCCCATGACATTGTGACAATCTACGAGAAGATGCCGGCGTTCGACTACACCAGCTTCTGCTTTTACGCGTACAACAGCGCCAAACTGTTCGAGTTTGCCTTGGAGACGAACCCAAAAGAGTACACATCTTTTTCCCTAGACGCGCCGGACTCTTTCTTTTACGCGCTCTACGGCGGGATGGCTGCTCTCTATGAGACGGCAAAAAGTCACATTTTAGAAGAGTCTGCTTGATTCCAGATTGCGCCACGGCAATGTGCCCGATGACATCTTAAAATCAGGCGAAGTCCCGTTCGAGGAACTCCGCCTGACTTGTGTCTGTGGCCGCAAGCGACCGCGACCGCGGATACCCCGCCACGTCGAGACGCTCACGATTCATCTCCCTCCACCACCATAAAAGCCGGAATGTCGCGGACCATGAAGTTCGTGTGCGACAACCCCAGTCGGCGCAACTCCGCCTGGTGCCGAACTGTCAGGCGCTCGAGGATGTCGCGACCGTGATCGGTCAATTCGATGCACACGCTGCGCCCGTCCGTCGGGTGGTCAAATCGGCGCACCAAATTTAACTTCTCACACCTCTGAATCAGACCAAGTGCACTGTGGTGGCGCACTTGCAGTCGCTCTGCAATCTCTGTCGGTGTCATCCACGAGCGACTTGGATACCCAGCAATGCTGAGCAACAGCTGGTGTTGGTTGGGTGTGATGCCGACGTCGATGGCCGCCTGCTGGCTGAAGTGCAGAAACTTCCTCAAGCGGTAGCGAAACTCGGCCAACTCCTGGTAATCGCTTTGTGTCGGTTTACCGTCCATCTGTTTCTCTTCTCCCCTATGGTGAATCGCTGTTATCGATCCTGCGCCTTTGTCTTTCGGTCCAAAATCTGCGGCTGGCGCCTCAACAAGAGTGAAGCACAGTATCCCGCCGCTGCCAGTACCCAAGCGAGCACTGCGGCATCAAGACACCAGGGCACGATGGCGTGAAGAACATGCAGGCCCTTGATTTGGCTCATCGTGTCCGTCGCCGCCGTGTACATGCCGAGCGGGAAGACAATACTCCACAAAGCGGCCTCATAGCGGATGGGCTCTCGAAACACGATAAACTTCCAGACGCCGATGAGGACGAGAAGCGGGATCCACCAACTCCCCCAAACCCACAACATGAACGTAAAACCCTCGATAAACGGCTTGGTCAATAACAGAAAACTAGACCAGTGCGGGTATAAGATCAACCTGGACCCCGCGAGTGTCGTGATCGCCATGGCCCCCATGTTGATCCAATACGGCGGACTCAAGTCGACGGCCTTAATCGAGTGAAAGAAGAAGCGGTACATGATGAGGGCGATGAAGATGAGGTAGATAATGATCCCCAGCCCCCAAAAGGCTGTCGACGCCAGTAACAGCACGGCGGAATGTGTTGGAAAGGTGTCTGCCATGGCAGACCCGAGAGCCGCAAGTGACTCGACGCCGACGGTCGTCACGAGCCATCCGCCGTTCATCGCATGCTGAATCGGTGCCGTGTTGTAAAACACAAGGAACATCAAGATGAAGTACATCAACACGCTCCAGGACGCCACACCGATAACGCCGAGCCACAGCGGGATGACGACATGCCCACGGAGCACAAAGTCGGTGCCGAGCACGTCTGTGGCGGCGACAAACGTGAAGTAGCCGAACACCTTGGTCGCATCCGTAAGGTCACGCCAAACACGTCTCGGAAACCACAAGACACGCAGGAGATAGGCAACGACCAGCACCACATAGAGAGGTGTCGCAATGTCAAACATCACGGTTGAAAACAGCAGGTGGCCAGTGAGCCGCAACGCGATCGACACAATTCCTGTGGCCATTACCGCTGCAAAGTAGCCGGTGTACAGTTCTTTCACAGAGGACTTGATTTTCGCGATCACGCTCATTGTGCCACCCCCTTGAATGAAACGCCGCGTGAGTCTACAGCCGCTTGTTCATCGACGCGCGCGTGCGATACTGGATTGGCGGCCGCAGTGGGTACGTCACAGGCGCACTCCACAGATGAACCAAGCGCGTGAATGGCGACGCGGCCAGGAGTGCGAACGACGCGATGATGTGAATCTGGAGCAGTGTCGGAACCGACGTCATCAGGGCAGCTGCCGGGTGGAACGTCACAATGTCGCGGATCCACGGTCCGACTGTCGCGCGGTACTCGTACGGTCCGTAGATGTTGTTGGCACCGATTGTGACGGCGTCACCGAGGCCAATCACGATAAACAAGAGCGCAAGCGCGACGAAGTCACCCGCTGACGAGTTGCCGCGCACCCGCGCATTCGCAATTCGGCGGATCAGGAGAATGGTAACGCCCACAAAGGCAGCAAATCCCGCCAAACCGCCGAATAGGTCAGCCACCTTATGGTAAAGTTCGTTCGACACCCCAAGGTCGTGATAGACCGACAAGGGTACGAGAAGGCCCATGACGTGTCCGCCAATGACCAACAGAATGCCCCAATGGAACAGCAGGCTCCCATAGCGCAACCACTTTTTCTCCAGCACTTCGCTCGACTTCGATCCCCACTTGCGTTGCCCGTAAATAAAGCGGTAGACGGTTCCGACGATCATGAGTCCGAGCGTCAGGTACGGGTAGATGACCCACCAGAATTGTGCCATGCTGATCCATCCTTCCGATGCGTAGAGTGTTTCATCGCCTAGTCATGCGCGGCGCTGTTCAGTCGTAATGAAGCGGATACGGCAACTCGGCAAGGTCTGCTTCTTCCCTAGCGCCACCACCGCTTTCGGGCGATACCTCTGGCAACAAGTCCAGTGCCGCCCGAAGAATCACCCGGTAAAGACTCTCTTCCGCAAGCGCCGCATAGACCTGTCCACACACCCACGCAAGGCGCTGCTCGAGGGACAGTGTGTTCGAGGTTTCCGGTCTAACCGCCAGGAACTCCAGCAATAGTGGTACATAATCAGGCAACTCGCTGCCTGCCAACTCATAGCCCGCCTCTTCCAGAAGCTGTTTGCACTCGATGAGGGCAGTGCCGCGCTTGCGGCTGTCTCCAAGTTCATGCGCTGTCAAATACAAGGTTCGCTTATCGCTAAAGTCAAACGTCTCGACGTAGCGGCGCTGAAGAATAGTCACTGGGGTGCGCAGAAACTCATCCAGTACAGGCCTGAGCAGCGAAGCGACATCTGTGGGCGCCGCCGCCAGGTCATTTTGCAACTCAAAAAGCTCATCCCGCCACGTGCCCTCCTGTGGGTATGTCAACAGCCAGGACACGGCTGCAACACCTACCGAACGTGCCTCTTGTTCAGCAGGCGAGTACTCTGCTGCCGACTTCACTTCCGACATCTGCTCGGTCGCGTCTCCCATCACACGCGCACCCCCTTGCGTGCGAGCGGTGGGATGACGCCTTCCGGGGGCGCGAGGTCTTCCAAACTGCAGGCGCCTTGCTCGTAGGCGAGGTCCGGGTCCATCTCGCGACGGCCGGTCGGAATCACGAAGCGTTCGTTGTACTTGGCGACACCGAACAGACGCGCCATCTCCTCGACCTGCTTCGCAGTGAGCCCAGCCTCTTTCAACAGTTCGGAACGCGCCAGGTCTGCCTCATTGCGTGCGCGCATGTAGGCGCGCATCGACACGAGGCGCAGCAGTGTCTTGCGGATCACGCCGACATCACCCGCGCTGAGAATCGAGGCTAAGTACTCCATCGGGATCCGCATCGAATCCACAGTCGGGATGTAGCTGTCGGCGGCAAACGTGTCCTCGTCGACGTGCGACATCATTGGGGAGAGCGGCGGCACGTACCACACCATCGGCAATGTCCGGTACTCCGGGTGCAGCGGCAGTGCTACGCCCCACTCAATGGCCATTTTGTAGACCGGCGAGTTCTGCGCAGCTTCGATCCACGCCTCGGTGATGCCGGCCGCGCGCGCTGCGGCGATCACTTCCGGGTCGTGTGGGTTCAGAAACGTGTCCAACTGTGCAGGGTATAGGTCCTTTTCATCCTCGACAGACGCGGCGGCCTTCACCTTGTCCGCGTCATAGAACATGACGCCGAGGTAGCGAATGCGCCCGACACAAGTCTCCGAGCAGACAGTCGGCAGCCCGGCCTCAATGCGCGGGTAGCAGAAGTGACACTTCTCCGCCTTGTGCGTGTTCCAGTTGAAGTACACCTTCTTGTACGGACAGGCGCTGACGCAAAAGCGCCAACCGCGGCAGGCGTCCTGGTCAACCAGGACGATGCCGTCTTCGTCCCGCTTGTAGAGCGCGCCGGACGGACAAGCCGCGACACACGCCGGGTTCAGGCAGTGCTCGCAAATGCGCGGCAAGTACATCATGAAGGTCTGCTCATACGTAAACGCTACGTGCTCCTGCAGTTCTTTGAAGTTGGGGTCGCGCGGTGCGATCTCAGACCCGCCGGCCAAGTCGTCGTCCCAGTTCGGCCCCCATGTCGGCTGGTCCATCATCTTTCCTGTCAGAAGCGAGCGCGGCCGCGCCACAGGCTGGTGTTCGCGCTTCGGGCTGTCGATCAGGTTCTCGTAGTCGTACGTCCACGGCTCATAGTAGTCGTCGATCGTCGGCTGGTCCGGATTGTGAAAGATGTTTGCGAGTTTCGAGATCGCGCCGCCTGCACGCAGCTTCAGCTTGCCGTTTTGCAGGTGCCAGCCACCGCGGAAACGCTCTTGGTCCTCCCACTCGCGCGGGTAGCCAGGGCCTGGACGGGTTTCGACGTTGTTGAACCAGGCGTACTCGACGCCGGGGCGGTTGGTCCAGGTGTTCTTGCAGGTCACACTGCAGGTGTGACAGCCGATACATTTGTCCAGGTTCATCACCATGGCGACTTGCGCTTTAATGTTCAAGCCACTTCACCTCTTTGAGCGGTCGAATCAGGGTCATCACGTCACGCTGATGGCCGGTCGGCCCGTAGTAGTTAAACCCGAAACTGAGCTGTGCGTAGCCGCCAATCATGTGCGTCGGCTTCGGAATGATGCGCGTGACGCTGTTGTGCGTACCGCCGCGGTCCTGCGTAATGGCACTGGCAGGCACCCCCACCGTCCGGTCCTGCGCGTGGTACATCATCGCGATCCCCATCGGCAACCGGTAGGTGACGACCGCGCGACAGGCAATCGCGCCGTTGCGGTTGTAAACTTCGACCCAGTCGTTGTCCTTAATCCCGATGCGATTCGCGTCTTCTTCGCTCATCCAGATCGTCTGACCGCCGCGAAACAGCGTCAGCATCCGGTGGTTGTCGGAGTAGGTGGAGTGAATCCCCCACTTTTGGTGCGGTGTCAGATAGCGCACCATGACCGTCTGTGTATCGCCGCCGTCCACCGTCGGGTCGCCTTCACTGAACGGCGCAATTCCAAGCGGCGGCCGGTACAGCGGCAGCCCTTCTCCGAAGTCGAGCATCATCTCGTGGTCGAGGTAGAAGTGCTGGCGGCCCGTCAGCGTGTGCCAGGGAATCAGGTACTCGACGTTCGACGTAAACGGCGAGTATCGCCGGTCCTTCCCTTCAAGTCCGCTCCACACCGGCGTCGCGAGCGACAGCCGAGGTTGCACGGTGATGTCGTCAAACGTGTAAGCTTCTTCCTTGCGCCCCACCTCGACGTTCGCGATGTCGAGGCCCGTCACCTTGGCCAAGGCCCCCCATTCCTCTTGCGCACGCTCGCCGTTCGACGCGCCTGACAGCGTGAGAATGGCTTCCACCGCGTGAATCGCCTCATCCAGCCGCGGTCGCCCGAACCCTGGGCCGTCTCGGTCCGATACGCCGTTGCGCTCGGCTAACTCGTGACTCGCTCGCTCACCTGAGATTTGAATCCCCTTCGCGCCGTACGACTTCTCCACCAGCGGCCCAAGGGTCGTCATCTGGTTGAACAGGTTCGGGTAGTCGCGGTGCACCGTGATGAACTTCGGCATCGTCCGACCCGGGATGGCGTCCACTTCCCCCTTGCGCCAGTCCCGCACCTTACCGCGGTCCAGTGCCAGTTCGTCTGCCGAGTCGTGCGCGAGCGGTGCCATGACAACGTCGTCCTGAGCAGGTAAGTAGTCTTTGGCAAGGCGCGAGAACGTCTCGGCGATTGACCGGAACGCGTTCCAGTCCGTTCGCGTCTCCCACGGCGGTGAAATGGCCGGGTTGAACGGATGGATAAACGGGTGCATGTCGGTGGAGCTCAGGTCGTGCTTCTCGTACCACGTCGCCGCAGGCAGCACGATGTCCGAGTAGAGCCCGGTGCCGGTCATGCGAAAGTCAATGTCAATGAGCAGGTCGAGCTTGCCGCGCGGCGCCTCGTCGCTCATCTTGATGTCGGAGGGCTGCCAGGACGCCTGTTCGTCCCCCAGCACGTGACCGCTCGTGCCAAGCAAGTGCTGCAAAAAATACTCATGTCCCTTCGAACTTGACCCGAGTAGGTTGGAACGCCAGACAAAGAACACCCTCGGGAAGTTTCTCGGGTTGTCCGGGTTTTCGATCGCGAACTGAATCTTGTCTTGTTTCAGTTGCTCTGCGACGTAACTCGCGACCTTCTCCGGTGTATCTGCGCCGGCTTGCCGCGCGTGCTGTAGAACTTCAAGTGAGTTTTGTGTCCACTGCGGGAACGACGGGAGCCAACCAAGTCGAGCCGACAGGGCGTTCACGTCTGCCGGGTGCATGTGGTGGAATCGGCCACCGGTTGGCGAGCCGAGTGTCTTTGTGTCCAACTCTTCATAGCGGTATTGATCGGTGGCAAAGTAAAAGAACGACGTCCCATTCTGCTGCCGCGCCGGACGCACCCAGTCACTCGCAAACGCCACAGTCGACCAGCCTTCGAGCGGCCGCACCTTCTCCTGGCCGACGTAGTGAGCCCAACCGCCGCCGTTCACCCCTTGGCAGCCCGTAAGTAGCACCAAGTTGATGATCGCGCGGTAGATCATGTCGCTGTGGTACCAGTGGTTCGTCCCGGCGCCGAGCGCGATCATGCACTTGCCGTGCGTGCGCTCGGCCGTCTCAGCAAATTCGCGGGCGATGCGAATGACATCTTCGCGCTTGACGCCCGTGATGGCTTCCTGCCAGCCTGGCGTGTAGGGAACCTCGTCGTCGTAGTCTTTTGGGTAGTCCCCCTGCAAGCCCCGGCCGACGCCCACGTGCGCGAGCATGAGGTCAAGAACGGTGGTCACGTACACCTCAGACCCATCCACCTTTTGCAGCTTGCGGACAGGGACGCCGCGCGTGAGCACGCTTGGCTCGCGCCCGCCAAAGTACGGGAACTGCACCATCACGACGTCGTCAACGCCTTCCAGGCAGCTGAGCGCCGGGACAATCGCGCTGCCGTCTTCCGTCTCAAGGCGCAGGTTCCACTGATTTGCGCCGTCGTAGCGGGATCCGATAGAGCCCCTGGGGATAGCAACTTGACCCGTGGTTTCGTCCCATACGGCAGTCTTCCAGGCACCCTTCTCGACGTCCGAGCAAATGTCGTCCGCTCTCAGGAAGGGACCGGGTGCGTACGCTTCACCGTGAGCGTCCAGCGTGACGAGGAACGGCAGGTCCGTGTACTGGCGGACATAGTCGAAGAAGTACGGCGTCCTCTGGTCGACGTAAAACTCCTTGAGGATGACGTGCGTCATCGCCATCGCGAGGGCGGCGTCCGTGCCCGCCTTCGCGGGCAACCACTGGTCCGCGAACTTGATGTACTCCGCGTAGTCCGGGCTCACGCCGACGACCTTTGTGCCCTTGTAGCGCGCCTCGACCATGAAGTGTGCGTCCGGCGTGCGCGTCATCGGGAGGTTGGTGCCCCAGATGATGAAATACTCCGAGTTGTACCAGTCGGCGCTCTCCGGCACGTCAGTCTGGTCGCCCCAGATCTGCGGCGATGCCGGTGGAAGGTCGGCGTACCAGTCGTAGAAGCTGAGGATGGTGCCGCCAAGCAGGGACAAAAAGCGGGATCCGGCAGCGTAACTCACCTGCGACATCGCAGGGATGGGGCTGAACCCGACAACGCGGTCCGGACCGTACTCTTTGATTGTGTAAATGGAAGCTGCCGCGATGATCTCGGTGACTTCGTCCCACGTCGCGCGCACCAGACCGCCTTTGCCGCGGGCGTTCCAGTAGCGCAGGCGCTTTTCGTCATCGGTGACGATGTTCTTCCACGCCTCGATGGGGCCTTCGGTGCGGCTGCGCTCTGCTCGCCACAGGTCGATGAGGTCGCCGCGAACGTACGGGTACTTCACGCGCAGCGGGCTGTACTCATACCACGAAAAGCTGGCGCCGCGCGGGCAGCCGCGCGGTTCGTAC
>JAKAXI010000221.1 GCA_021816665.1 Bacillota bacterium
AATACGTGAGTCTTAGTACAGCGACAGGTACTGGTCGCTTTCCCACTGCGAAATCTGTGTACGGTAGATATCCCACTCCATTCGCTTCGCTTCCACGAAGTGATGGAAGACGTGCTCGCCAAGGGCCTCTCGTACGACTTCGTCACCCACCAGCGCATCAATCGCAGCGCCAAGGTTCTCCGGCAGGTTCCAGATACCAGCCTGCGCCTTTTCCTCAGCGGTCATAATGTAAATGTTGCGGTTGGTCGGCGTTGGCAGTGGTGTCTTGTTCTTAATGCCGTCCAGGCCGCTCGCCAACATGGCCGCAATGCCGAGATACGGATTGGCTGACGGGTCTGGGCTGCGTACCTCAATTCGGGTACTCATGCCGCGGGCCGCAGGAATACGCACCAACGGAGAGCGGTTCTTCAGAGACCAGGCGACGTAGCACGGAGCTTCAAAGCCTGGAACCAAACGCTTGTAGGAGTTCACAAGTGGGTTGGTAACGGCTGTGAATCCCATCGCATGGTTGAGAATACCGGCCAGGAAGGCGCGCGCAGTCTCGCTGAGGCCCATCTCGTCTTTCGCATCGTAAAATGCGTTACCGCCCTTTTTGAAGAGCGACATGTGGCAGTGCATGCCCGATCCGTTAATCCCGTACACGGGCTTTGGCATGAACGTGGCGTGTAGTCCGTACTGGCGGGCGACCGTCTTCACGACAAGACGGAACGTCGCAATGTTGTCAGCCGTCTCGATTGCGTCCGCATACTGGAAGTCAATCTCATGCTGTCCGGGCGCCACTTCATGGTGAGAGGCCTCAATCTCAAAGCCCATCGACTCAAGGGTGAGTGTAATGTCGCGCCGGCAGTTTTCACCGAGGTCAAGCGGTGCCCAGTCGAAGTACCCGCCTTCATCGTTGACCTCAGCCGTTGGCTTGCCTTCCGAATCGAGCTTAAAGAGGAAGAACTCCGGCTCCGGGCCTACGTTAAAAGAGTCAAATCCAAGGTCTTTCGCTTGTTGCACCACCCGCTTCAAGACGGCACGCGGGTCGCCTGGGAACGGGGATCCGTCTGGCAAATGAATATCGCAAATGAGGCGTGCCACTTTTCCAAGCTCGTGACCCCATGGAAATACGAGCCAAGTGGACCTGTCCGGTACCAGATACATGTCAGACTCTTCGATGCGAACAAAGCCTTCAATGGACGATCCGTCGAACATGATCTTGTTGTCAAGCGCCTTACCGAGCTGGTCCACCGGGATCTCCACGTTCTTGATGACACCAAGGAGGTCCGTAAACTGCAATCGTACGTACCGGACATTGGCTTCTTCAGCAAACCTGAGGATGTCTTCTTTACTGTAGTTTTCTCTCACGAATCTTCCTCCTGTCGTAGGCGGGAAATTGTCCAGTCTACCGCTTGCGGTAGAACCGGAAGAGGTCGCCCTGGAACTCTGAGGAACCGGAACCACCAGGGTGCTCCAGCATCTCCTGACGCATCCGTTCAAATACCTGTTGGTCAGTCGGTTCACTCTGCTTCTTGTCCTGAGTTTCATTTGCCACCAGACGTTTCATGCGCGCTTTCACGCCTTCCATGTTCAGTCCCTCGTCAAGCAGCGCGCTGACCTGGATGAGCCGCTCTACATCGACAAACGAAAACAACCGCTGATTCCCGGCCGACCTGGCCGGCTTTACCAACTCATGCTGCTCGTAATAACGGATTTGCCGAGCAGACAGCCCAGTCAGTTTTTCCACAATGCCGATGGAAAACAGCGGTAACTGCTTACGGGACTCCAGGTCCATTCCCTCGCACCCCCCGGTGGAGTGTTCGAATGGATGGTACCATGTTCGAATGACTCGCTCAACGTCATATGTAATGTTTCCTTACATCAAGCGTAATTTTTCTAACATCCCATACAAATTTCGCTTCCGTTCCTAGCAGCACAAATCCGGTTGTCGGGGCCGTGCTTAATGCTTCGGCAACGAACGAAGCTCTTCTGCAATACGTGAAACAGCCAGGTACACGTGCTCGTATGTCAGGCCGCCTTGCAGATACCCGATAAACGGCGGGCGCATTGGAGCGTCCGCAGACAACTCGAGCGATGCGCCCTGAACAAAAGTACCGGCTGCCATCACCACTGGGTCGTCGTATCCAGCCATTGCGTCCGCTTCCGGACGCACAAACGAGTCGATTGGCGCCGTACTCTGGACAGCGCGGCAAAACGCCAACAGTTTGTTGGCGTCGCCAAAGATGATGGACAAGATGAGATCACTTTTCTCTTCTTCCCACCTCGGCGACACGGCGAGACCCAATCTTTCAAGGACGTAAGCCGCAAGCAGAGAGCCTTTCAGTGCCTGCCCGACGACGTGTGGGGCGAGAAACAGGGATTGGTACAGGGGACGCAAGAAATCGTGCGTTGGACCGTACTCTCCGCCGACACCAGGAGCTGTCAGCTGCTCCGCAGCATGCGAAACGGCTTCGGCGGTACCAACGACATAGCCCCCCGTCGTCATGATGCCCGCACCAGGATTTTTAATGAGGGAGCCCATGACAAGGTCCGCACCGACGGCACTCGGCTCAAGCGACTCAACGAACTCCCCATAGCAATTGTCGACCATGATGACGACGTTTTCGGCAACCTTTCGAACTTCTAAAAAACATGCGCGCAGCGTACGGATGGACAAGGCCGGCCGCATCGCATATCCCCGCGAACGTTGAAAGAAAACAGCCTTTGTCCGCGGACTGATGAGAGCAAGGACCCTTGGCATGTCCACCTCTCCATCGTCTCGCAGTGGCACAATCTGATGTGACACGCCCCACTCTGCCAAGCTCCCCGACACAGGTCGCAGTCCAATCACACCTTCGAGTGTGTCGTATGGCTTTCCCGTGGCAAATACAATCTCATCCCCCGGCCGAAGCACCCCAAACAGCCCGAGTCGAAGCGCATGTGTACCGGATACAATCTGCGGCCGAACCAACGCCGCCTCTGCCCCAAACGCCTCGGCGTAAATTCGTTCGAGCTTGTCTCGACCGAGGTCATCGAGGCCGTAACCGGTCGATCCCGACAAGTCACTGGAACTCACCCGCTCATCCCAAAAGGCTTGAAGCACCTTTTTCTGGTTCTGCCTCGCTGTCAAATCAATTTGTCGAAAGCGCTCCTGCAAACGGTCTTCCGCTTCTTGCAGAAGCCCATCGAGCTCAAGATTATGGTCTGTCATAGTTCGCTCCTTCTTGCCCGCTCTCGATGCGAACGGTCAGGTCGGGATACCATCCGAGCAGTTGCTGGCGCGTGCGCTCGGCAACGCGGCGCTCGACGTCCAGCTGCACCATCGTGGGCTCCTCTCCGACAGTCACAATGCGCCCGACGCGAGCCAAGTGACTCCAGAGTCCATCCACATCTCCGTGTTCCGACGACACAGAGAGTCGCACCGTATCCATTCCGAGATGCTCGTCCACCAGTTGATAGAAGGCCTCCATGTTCATTCCCGTCTCCGCCGACGCGTAGATGGAAGCAAAAGCGCGGACGTCTGGCGGCGGACTCGCCCCTTCCGGCAACACATCGGCTTTGTTAAATAAGGTAATGACCGGTCTGCCGAGTGCTTCGAGTTCCTCAAGGACCTTGTAGGTCGTTGCCATCTTCTCCTGCGAAGTGCTTGTCGCATCGACGACGTGGACAATCAGGTCAACCGCCGTCGCCTCTTCGAGGGTCGCGCGAAACGCGTCAACCAATAGATGCGGCAGGTTTTGTACAAATCCAACCGTGTCAAGAACGACAATTTCACCCGTGGCACCAGACTTGACGCGACGCGCTAACGGATCGAGCGTGTCAAACAGGCGATTGTGCCCCGTTGCAACCGGTACGGAACCGCGGTCTTGCGTCCATCTTCGAAGCAAGGTCGTCTTACCTGCGTTGGTGTAGCCGACAAGGGCCACAGTCGGGGTCGATCTCGCTCTGCGGTTGCGCTGCACGGACCGTCTTCCCTCGAGTGCCTTGAGCCGTTCCCGGAGGTGACTAATGCGCTCACGGATGCGCCTTCTGTCCATCTCGAGCTTCGATTCACCAGGTCCTCTGGTACCAATGCCGCCCCCAAGCCGCGACAATTCAGCCCCTCTGCCGGTAAGCCTGGGCAAGAGATATTGAAGTTGCGCGATTTCCACCTGCAGCATGCCTTCGCGAGACCGAGCACGGAGGGCGAAGATATCGAGAATC
>JAKAXI010000222.1 GCA_021816665.1 Bacillota bacterium
GATCAAAGACATCGAGAACGCTGAACTCGTGATGGTGGTTGGCGCGAATCCGGCAGAATCACACCCGGTCCTCTCGACGCGCATCAGGCGGTCCCACAAAAAGCGGGGTCAAAAACTGATCGTCGCCGATATTCGCAAGAACGACTTGGCGCAGCGTGCAGATATTCTCTTGCACCCGGCCCCTGGCAGTGACCTTATTTGGCTGTCGGCGGTGACCAAGTACATCATCGACCAGGGTTGGCATGACAAAGGATTTCTGGCCAGCCGCGTCGATGGCTTCGATGACTATGCGAAGTCGCTCGACCAGTTCACGCTCGAGTACGCGGTTGAACAGACCGGCGTCCCGAAAGAGACACTCGTCGCGACTGCTGAGATGATTCACAACGCCGGGTCGGTTTGCATTTGCTGGGCGATGGGCGTGACGCAACACATGGGTGGCAGCGATACGAGCACCGCGATCTGTAACTTGCTGCTCGTCACTGGAAACGCGGGGCGGCCGAACGTTGGCGCATATCCGCTGCGCGGTCACAACAACGTGCAGGGGGCTGGCGACATGGGCTGTGCGCCACCGTATCTCCCGGGTTACGAGCGCGTCGAGGACGTAGATGTCCGGGCGAAGTGGGAACGCGCGTGGGGTGTAAAACTGCCAGTGGAACCGGGGTACGACAACCACCAAATGGTCGAAGGCATTCACAAGGGCGAGGTCAAGGCGATGTACCTGTTTGGCGAGGAGATGGCACTCGTCGACTCCAATGCGAACCACGTGCAACAGGCGTTCGAGCAACTCGAGTTTTTTGTCGTGCAGGATGTGTTCTTCAGCAAGACGTGTGAGTTTGCCGACGTGATTTTGCCAGCGAGTCCGAGCCTTGAAAAGGAAGGGACGTTTACCAATACGGAGCGCCGCATCCAGCGGTTGAACCAAGTGTTTGAACCGCTCGGCGAGTCCAAGCCGGATTGGCTGATCATCACTGAATTGGCGAACAGGCTGGGCGCGAACTGGACTTACACTCACCCCAGCCAGATCCTCGAAGAGGCGTACAGCAACACAGAGTTGATGTCCGGTGTCACTTGGGCGCGACTGGAGGGGTACAAGAGCCTTCAGTGGCCCGTTGCCTCAGACGGTACAGATACCCCTGTGTTGTACCTTGATGAGTTCGCCCTGTCGGACGGCAAAGCCAAACTGTATCCGGTAGAATGGACGCCCCCACTCGAGTTGGAGGCACAGTACGACCTGCACTTGAACAACGGTCGAATGTTGGAGCACTTCCACGAAGGTAATCTGACCTATCGCGTACACGGCATCAAGGAGAAGGTGCCGACGACGTACGTCGAGGTCTCACCGGAGCTCGCGAAAGAACGAGGAATTGACACAGGATCGACCGTTCGCCTCCTCTCTCCGTATGGTAATGTAAAGGTACATGCGGTCGTGACGGACCGAGTGAAGGGCAAAGAGCTGTATCTGCCGATGAACTCGCCGAAGGACACCGAGGCCATTAACTACCTGACGAGCAGTTACCACGACAAAATTACGCACACGCCTGCGTATAAGGAAATATCGGTGCGTATGGAGGTTCTTTGTGCAAAGGGTGAGTCGCCGATGAAACGCGGCAACTTCCGACTCGGGAACCCAAACCCGCAACCGGGTGTGAACGTCGACAAAAAGTGGGCACGCAGCGACTACGACTCGCTGGTCGGAAATGCTGAAGGTGTCGCGGCACGTGTGGATTCGGTGGGTGCGATGGCAGAGTCGACGAATGCGTAGGGACGGGAGAAGTTGATGCCCGGATGCGGACGATTCTTCTGCTAAAGCGTCCGTGACCAGCATGAGTGTATTTCAGGGGGGAAGCGAATGGCACGAGCAACTATGGAAATCGCAAAGCCGGAGGTCACACCTGAAGAGGCGCGTGCTCATGTGCTCGCACGCATTGAAGAAGCGCTTGCGGAGCACGAGGGAGGTTTCGTTCAATGGCTGGAGTTGATGGACGAACTGCACGAGAAAGGCCTGCTCGACATCGTCACAGCGTTGCTTCGCCGCGGTGACCGGATCCTCGAGATCATCGTTCGTGTTGCGGAGGAGCCAGGCGGGCTAGCCCTGATCAAAAACGCGATCGCGTTGGTTCAAGGCATGGGTCAACTCGATACGCAGGCGCTTGGCGACCTGTTCGGTAAAGTAAATGCCGGCTTGCGAGGCATGACAGCCAGTGACCGTCCGGAGGTGACTGGCGCTTGGAGTGTAATGCAGGCCATGCGTGATCCCGATGTCAGCAGTGGGATGAGCCTCGTCTTCGGGTTCCTGAAGGGTCTCGGCCAAGCAGCTGGTGGGGAGAGCGGACCGGGCTCCAGGGCCTGACGAGTCGCGTTGAACAGAGAGAGGGGCTCTCCCAAGTGGCATTCGCCGGCTGGAAGAGTCCCGCTGTTTATCTGTCGCCTCTAATCGAGCGGGGGCCCGGCGGGAGGGCCGCTGCGTGCGTTGAGTGAACCCATCTGCCGGTCAGGAAGCGTTTCGTCGAGCTGTTACGGCCATGTATACTGCGGCGGCCACGATGAACCCGACGTAGAACGTGAGGTCGGTGCCACCTAGAGCTTTTGCAACGGGCCCTACATAGTACGGAGCATTCATGAACGGCACCGAAGCAGCGATACCGACAAGGAAACTGATGAGTCCTGGCCACACGACCGGCTGTGTCTTGCGCGTATCGACCGCCGCCGCACGGTGGCGACGCAGGAAGTAGTAGTCGGCGAAGAGGACGCCGAGCCACGGTGTGATCCAATATCCGAGCAACAGCAGAAAATTATCGTAGTTCGTCTCGAAGTGTCCGGAGCCAAGGAGGCTCAAGGTCAGACCAATCGCGCTAGCCGCAACCGCGAGCACCCATCGCGGGACGCGGATATCGAAAGCGCCGGCGGACAACGCGTTTGAGTAGAGATTGAGCGCATCCGCGGCTGTGCCGCCGAGGATGATGGCGATGACCGCGACGGTACCGAATCCGCCCATGACGAAGTGGAGAGCGGCGATGGGGTCCGATGCGCGCGACCCGGCGATGACCGCGACCATGAGCCCTACGAGTTCCAGCCACACTGAGGCGATAAACGAACCGAAGAAGGCGTTGCGAACAACGCGCGCCCTCGACACGTCCGCCCGCAGATAACGACTGTAGTCAGACGCGTACGAGCTCCAACTACCGATATAGGAGAACGCGGCCGCCACCATGATCGCGAACATCGGCCAGAGCGCTGTCCCGTGCGGATGATACGCGGCGAGTGCAGACGGGTGACGCAACGAGATCACGGTCGCCACAATAAACAGCGCACCAAGGACGACGGAGACGATGCGCTCGTACATGTGGATTAGGTTGTGACCGTAGATGGCGAGCAATCCTTGGACAATCACGAGGAGCACTGCTCCTTGCCAAAACGCCAGGTGCGGAAACAGCACCCGCAGGCCGAACGTGCCGAGGATGTTGTTAACGGTAAACCATCCGATTGTGCTGATATAGTTCAGCGCCGCTGGCAAATATCCGCCGATGCGCCCAAACGTATACCGCGAGATAATCAACTGCGGTATACCGTAGGTCGGACCCATCGCTGCGCTCAGTCCAAGCGCGAGGGCGCCGATCGCGTTGCCCGCCAAGATGGCCACAATACCCCATGTCCAAGGCAAACCCAGCGAAACGGGGAGGAAGCCGAGGGCAAAGTCCGCGATCGTCAAATTACTACCCAGCCAAAGCGTGAACTGTTGCCAAGTTGCGCCGTGGCGTTCTGAATCTGCCACGGGTTCGACGCCAAACGGTTCGACCGCTAGCACTCGGTCGCCGTACTTGACTGCGCCCGGCTCACTTCGCGACACAGCCTCAGACGCTGCACGAGTTGACATGGGATGAGTGCCTCCTTCTGCAATGCCAATTGGGATAAACCGCGAGGAAGAATAGGTGTATATACATGTTCTATGTGTATATACACCTGAATGAACAACAATGCAAGGAAGAGTGTGTTAGGGGTGTTCGTTCTCACGGACGACGGCCATCCGTAATCCGCAATGTGACGCGGGGACCAACGGTGCAGCCGAGTAGGAGTCGGCAGTGTTGTGGGGGATGGCAGTACTGTGGGGGATGGTGCGCGGTCGGGGCATTACGCCAAATTGGCGGTATCCCCGCTACTTTCGGGGTCATAGC
>JAKAXI010000223.1 GCA_021816665.1 Bacillota bacterium
CAGTGGTCTCGGTCTGCAGGATTGCGCAGCGGCCCCTCCTTGTTGATAATGCGCATCGCCGACTCGTGGGTTTCGATGAGGACTTCCGAAATCTCATCCAGTCTGCTGGTAACTTCCGGATGAAGCTGAACAGCGGCTTCTAACGCGGTCTGCGCGTGGAACTCCGCCGGGTATGACACTTTAAATAGAACATGTTCCATTACGTACGCGCCGAGTGGACGCGTGAGTGTAATGCCCTGACCGCCAAAAATCACATCGGCTACACCCCAGTTCGGTGTCGTGAGTGCATGTTCATACCCCATTTCACCGCGCATCGCGAGAAATGCCAGCCAAACGCCGCGACTCGATGCGTCACCTGCTGCCCACGACTTGCGCCATCCGGTGTTCGGCGCATGCCGGTAGGTGCGCAAACTGACACCGTCTATAAACGCGTTCGAACAAGCCGATAGAACCTGCTCTCTCGTTGCCCCAAGCAATGCCGAGGTGACGGCAGCGGTCGCAATTTTGACAAATAGGACATGGTCAAAACCGTTCCGATTCAGACTGTTCGAGAGCGACAGCACACCTTGAATTTCGTGCGCCTTAATCATAGCAATCAACACGTCCTGCATCAGCAACGGGGCTTCTCCTTGCTGTACCCGCCTTTGACTCACATAATCAGCAACGGCCAAAATGCCTCCAATATTATCCGAAGGGTGGCCCCACTCAGCCGCGAGCCAGGTGTCACTGTAATCCAACCACCGAATGGCGATGCTGGTGTTGAAGGCAGCTTGAACGGGATCGAGCACGTACGCCGTTCCCGGTACACGTGCACCACCTGGTACGACAGTCCCCGGTACAAGCGGACCCATCAGCTTTGTACAGGCGGGGTAGTTGAACGCTTGCATGGCGCAGCCGAGCGCATCCAGCAAATCATAGCGCGCTGTAGCCAGTGCGACATCCGTATCTACGTCAGCATACAGGACATAATCTGAAATCTGTTCGAGCACAGTATCCACGATTGCACTTTTAGCACTTGCACTCTCAACCATTGCACGCTCCATTGATGCTCCTCCTCATGAAAACGACTCCGACCAGTCGACAGCAACCGGTCGGAGTCTGTCTGCGATGTAACCAATCAAGCACCCGTTGAAAGGGTACTCTCGGCAGTCGCTTGTGGCGTCCGTAGCCACACACCCTGCAGCCAGAACAGTGCAACTGCTGCAAGCACGACGCCGCCAATCATGAACAGAAAGCCGTCGTTGTACGAATGCGTCGCAGATACAATGCCACCAATGATAAGTGGTGCGATAAATCCTCCAATCTGACCGCCGAAGTTCACAAAGCCGGTGAATGTACCGCGCAAATTGTCCGGCAAAAGGTCAAGTGCGACACCCCAGATTGGGCCAAAGCCACCGTACAGGAAGAACGCAGCAGCACAGAGGCCGGCGACACTTCCGCCAACGGTACCTGTTGTATACGCAATGTACAGTGACACGCCCGCTAACAAGTAGCTTATGGCAATCAAGCTCGCACGGAAGCGGTACAGCAGTTTGTTGCCAAGGAAGCCAAGAATGACGAGTCCTAAAAAGCCAAACCAATAGGGCAAAGAGGCGTCCACGCCGAGTGCCGATAGCGTAATATGGCGTGCCTGACTCAGGTAGGATGGCATCCAACCCAGGAATCCCCAGAATGCGATATTAAAGAATAAATAGGCAAAGAAGGCGAGCCAAATCATCGGATGTGCCAAGACATCGGACCATGTTGCACGCAGTCCTTTACGATTTGTGATCTCGGTATGCACAACACCTTCTGCAGGCTTGTGCGGAATGAGGAAGCCAATCAAAATGGCCATAATCACGCCAGGAATAATAAACCAGTAGAACATTCCATGCCAACCAGCTACTTTGAGCAGCCACACGGCCAACGGAGCCACAATCGCCGGGCCAAGGGCAATGGATGTCAAAAACAGCCCGTTTGCAGCCGACCGCTGCTTCGGTGGGAAAAAGTCGCCAATCAGTTTGAACTGAGCGCCATTTTCGAGACCTTCCCCAACGCCAAACAGAACACGAGCAACAATCAGAAAACCAATGGACATGGCCATACCCGTCATGCCGGTGAAGATGGACCACCAAACGAGTGCAATCACAAGCAATTTCTTAGCACCAATCTTATCCGCGAGAATGCCGCCCGGAATCTGTAAGATGGCGTAACCAAATGTAAATGCCGATAAGACTGCGCCGAAGGCCACTGGACTAATGTGTAGTGCCTTCTGAATGGTTGGGCCGGCTACCGAAATGTTGATGCGGTCCAAATAGGCCACAAACATCATTAACCAGATTAAAAACAGCATGATCCATTTCTTGTTCACCTAAGATACCCTCCTCCCAGTTGCTAAACCCCGTTTGAATTGCCCTTTACCTTGATTCCTGCAACGCTAGACGAGCACTACGATTCGAGCACCACCCCCTTTCAAGGAAACCTAAATCCGCTGAATCCGCTTACGAGGGATCCGATAGCGGTTGCCCTTCGCTTACGAGGGATCCGATAGCGGTTGCCCTTCGCTTACTGCCTTGCGAAAAGATGCATCCAGTTCAACAAGTCGCTCAGCGTCCAGAGCCGTATCGATGTGCTGGTCTTCGAGGAACGACTGAACAAGGCTCGCCCGCATATTCCCAGGAGCCAAAGGCGCATACGGACAGCCGCCAAGGCCAGCCTGTGCGACATCAAAGTCGTACACTCCGGCTTGGATGCCAGCGTAGACATTGGCGAGCCCGTATCCGCGCGGGTCATGCAAATGTAAAGCGAGTGGTACGTCTGGAAATAGCAACTTCAGCGCTTCACAGCGTTCATACACCATCCGCGGTGTTGCACGCCCGATGGTGTCGGCGATGGACAGTTCGCTCACTCCGGCCTCCACGAGTTGGGCGGCCACGCGGCGGACATCTTCAAACGGCACTTCGCCGATAAAGGGACAAACAAAAGAGGTTGCAATGGCCCCTACGACTTTCACACCGTGCGATTGCGCACGGCGCGCGACATCAGTGACAATCGCGAGAGACTCGTCCGTTGTTCGCTGCACATTTTCTTCATTGTGGGCTGTGCTGGCGGAGAGAAACACGACCGCTGTACGCACAGGTGTCTCGAGTAGGCGACTTAGACCGCGCTGGTTTGGCACCAAAGCCCGATATTCGATGCCTTCAAGTTCTGGTAGCTGTTTGGCAAACTCGTTCGCGTCGCGAAGCGGCAAAATACGGTCAGAACGCACGAATGATGTGACCTCTAGTGACTTGAAGCCCGCTTGAACCAGTTCAGATACCAGGCGGAGTTTCTCTTCGGTAGCAACAAAAACAGGCTCATTTTGCAGACCATCGCGAAGCGTTACGTCACGAAGCTGGATGTGTTTGGGAAACTGCACAGCGGATCGCCCCCAGTTTGTCGAGTTCATCAATTTGTTCGTCTGAGTAGCCAAGCTGACCCATAATGGCATGAGTGTCAGCACCGCAGTCCGGACCCGCCCACGCAATGCCCCCCGGTGTTTGTGTCAGCTTCGGCACGATGCCTGGCATCACCAGCTCTTTCCCGTTTTGCCCTGAAACTGAAACAAACATCTCGCGCGCCCGAAAGTGCGGGTCGGCGTAGATGTCTGCCATGTCATATATGGGGCCACCTGGAATCCCCGCCTCGGCAAGCGCGTGAACGAGCTTTTCACATGTGTGTTGTTTCGTCCACTCAGAGATAGCCGCATCCAGGCGATCCACGTTTGCTACGCGTCCCGGATTATCGCAGAGAGCAGGGTCAGCAGCCAAATCGTCCCGATTCATTAACCGCATCAGTTTCTGAAACAACGTATCGCTGTTCGCACCAATCGCCAACCATTTCTCATCCAAAGTCGGGTAGACATTGGAGGGCGCCGCCGCTTTTAAGGTATTGCCCTGACGCTCTCGAATCGAACCCTCGTGGACGTATTCTGGCAACAATCCCTCCATCAAACTGAAAACGGATTCATACAGTGCCACATCAACGACTTGACCAGCCATCTCATCCCTGACGTCTCGATGGTAGAGCGCCATCAGTGTTCCAATGACCGCATAGAGTGCGGCGAGTGAGTCCCCAATGGATAGACCAACCCGCACCGGTGGCCTGTCGCGAAAGCCAGTGACCGCCCTCAGTCCCCCCATTGAT
>JAKAXI010000224.1 GCA_021816665.1 Bacillota bacterium
GTACTGGCGTGGGTGTTCCTACCGACATATGTCTCGGTACTGACGCGGGAGTTGCCAACTGCCGGCCGCTGCCGAAACGACTCCTCTGCAGGGCGTTGCCCACGTGACTGCTCCGCCGGGCTCTGCCCACGCAACTCCTCTGCCGGCCGCTGCCCACGTGACTGCTCCGCCGGGCGTTGCCTAAACGCCTCCGCCATCACGCTCGCCTTCAGGTCCACCGGTGGATCGACTGGGGCCAGCGCGCTCGGCAAGAGAGTCTGTGCCTGCTGCAACTGCGCCAGATCGCGCTGACAGGTCAGACACGTTGCCACATGACGTGAGGCGGCTTCACGTTCTACACCCGTGAGTCGCTCCTGCAAATACGCCAAAAGGTCGATATCCTCACACGTGTACTCTCTCACCCTTCTAACCCCCCTTTCCACTCCGGCATCGCTTCGCGCAAAACTTTCAACGCTCTATGTAAACGGGTCTTCACCGTGCCGATCGGTCGATTCAACTCCTTTGCGATCTCGCTGAGCGTCATCTGCCGGAAATACGCTAATTCCACAACAGTTCGCTCCTCTATGTGCAGAGACTGCAACGCTGCCTCCACATCTTCGCGAAACCACTGTGCAAAGGTGACGCGCTGTGTCTCGGAGTGAGGCAGCAATTCCGGATCTTCAACGACATTGCCGTGGATCCCGACCACGACCCCCTGCCGTTCTCGCCAACGCAGTTTGTCATACAGAATCCGCCGGGTGATCGTCAGCAGCCAAGTTCGAAACTGACTGCGCTCCGCCTGATAGCGAGCTTCCGTGGTCCACAGCCGAACGAAGACGTCCTGCGTCACTTCGCTGGCTAAGTCTGTGTCGTTGCACGACCGCAGCGCAAAGCTGTAGACGACCCTGCTGTACCTGTCGTACAGTGCCTCAAAAGCTCCTGCGTCACCTTGCTGAATTTTTTCAAACAAGGTGGCATCGTCGAGCGGGTTCATAGACAAGTCACTCCTTATCCATCCACAAGGAGACAGGTTGCCTCTACTATACGGCAACCTGTCCACCCTGTGACTACTGATTTGCTGCAGAGGAAGGAGTGAGGTGACTCGCGACAAGCACAGCCCGGACCACGTAGCGTTGGTTGACCAACTGAAGAGCGTCGAGCGGATAGCAGGTTTCCAGAACCAGTGACGGATACGGGGTGTTCGGTACGTTTGTCCCCACCGAAATGACTTGGTGGCTCACTACCTTGTACGTAAACACGCCTTGTGAAGTTCGTACCGTCAAGGTATCCCCTGGTGCCAACTCGTCGATGTGGTGAAAGTACGTCACGTCGTGAGCGGCCAGTACGGTGGTCCCCACCTCGCCAGGGAGCACGCTCGACGACAGGTGACCGACTGAGACCGCAAGGATCGAGAGTGCCGTGCCCTGTGTCACCGGAGCCGATATGCCGAGCTTCGGGATCTCCAAGCGGCCCATCAGGGATCCGGTTACCGGTTGATGCCCGGGTGCCGCAGCAGGCGGATACAGCGCGTTGACCGAGTAGGAAACGACCTTGGCCGGCGGCGGCGCAACAATTTGAACCTTCACCAAGGGCTTGGACACCGTGGTCTGCTCTGCTCTGGCAACCCTGAGGTAGGCGAGCGGGATCCGTCCGATTTCCAGCGCACCTGCAATCATCAACGCCCCCCCGCCGACCAACAGCAGGCTGCGCAACAGCTGTTTACGAGACCTTCCGGCGAACCGCAATTAACACGCCTCCACCGATCATCAGCGCCGCGCCGACGAATAGCCAGTCAGCAAATGGCAGTCCTGTGATGGGCGATGTGGTCTGTGCAACACTCGTCGCGGGTGAGGTCACCACCCACCCGACGGGCGCTCCGGCGATCGCGTGTTGCAAAGTATCACCTGAAATTGTGGCTTTGACCGGATTGAGCGTATACGTCCCGGTCGGAGCAATGTTGTAGTACATGCTGTTTGCGTTCACGTCTGTGTTCGTCAAACTGAACATGACAGGCTTTTGAAACTTCATGACGATCGCGCCGGTCTTTTGGTCAACCACTTTGAACGCAAAATCAAAGACAGGCGTCTGACCCGATGGCGCATTGGCAGCGAAGCTCGACAACGGTCCTTCGAGCAACTCAAACTCCACCGGGTCGCTGAACGTCCCTGTGGGAATCGTGACGGTCGCGTCACCCGCTTTGATGGTCGCTCCCTGCCCCGCAGGAATCGCGGCCTGCGCTGCCACTGTCGGGAACCCGTGCGTCTGAAAGTCCACGCTTGTTGTGGTCGTCGCTGCAAAAGCGGTCGTGACACCTACACCTGCAGTTACTGCCAGGGCGGCAGTGAGCCCTGACACCGTTCGAAACCCCTTGCGCATGAATGGCCCTCCCCATCGATTGGTCATAACGCAGACTTATACGATGAAGTGGGCCATTCGGTTTTAGGTGTTTCAGTATTTTGTATCCTCGGTGAGATTCCTCGCCGCATCCCAGCGCATCCCGGCCTAGGCGATATAGACCAGTCACGAGGGAGACTAAAAGGTTTAGCCGCGCACGATGACCTCTGCGAGTTCTTTCGGAGCGGCGTTCAGGGAGCGCGCGCCGCCCTCTTCAATCACGACCAAGTCCTCGATCCGCACGCCAAACTTGCCCGGCAAGTAAATTCCTGGTTCCACGCTCATCACCATGCCTGGCTCTAGCACCTGGTCGTTGCCACCGACGACAAACGGCGCCTCGTGAATTTCAAGGCCCACCCCGTGCCCGGTCCGGTGCGTGAAGTACTCGCCGTACCCGGCATCCTCAATCACTTTGCGCACCGCTGCGTCAACGGCTCCGAGCGTGACGCCAGGCTTCGCCGCGGCGATCCCCGCCTTTTGCGCCGCAAGCACGCACTCGTAGACCTTCGCCACTTCTGCAGTCGGCTCGCCAATCACGAATGTGCGGGTGATGTCGCTGCAGTAGTGGTTGTAGATCCCGCCAGTGTCCACAATCACGGTGCTGCCAGCTACCACTTGATTCTCGTCCGGTTCGTGGTGCGGCGCTGCGCCTGCGGTTCCTGCGGCGACAATCGGTGGGAACGACATCCCCTCTGCGCCGACCTCTTCCCACAGCTGTGACAAGTGTTTCGCCGCGGCCGCCTCAGTAACGCCCGGTGTCAGCACCGCGCGAATGCGGTTCACCACTTCGTCCGCGAGCGCAGATGCACGTTCGAGGTCGGCCATTTCTGCTCCGTCCTTTTGCTCGCGGAGCATGCCAAGCACGCCGTCCGCCAGCACAGGTGCCGCCGCGTTTGGCCGCTCGGCCATAAACGGCAGCAGGTGGCGCGCTTCCCAGTGCCCGTCCACTGCAACGGCAGCGTCAGCGCCAACGAGCGCTGCGATCAGCGGATACGGGTTCTCGCCGTCTTTCCAGAACCGTTTTTGTACGTCCGCCTCATTCGCCTCTTGGCGGAACATCTCATGGACCACCCAAACTGCGTCCTGGTTGGCAAACACGACAAGTGCGCTGGCGCGCTCGCCAGTCTCAAGCCAGACGCCAGTCAAGTAGTAGCCTGCCGCCGGCGACGTCACCACCGCGGCCGTCAGATTTGCATCACGAAGCGCCTGTTGTATCCGCGCGCGCCGTGCAGTAGTCATATCGGTCATCATCATCGCTCCTCTTTGCTGAAGGTTTTGCTGAAGGTCAAGATGTGGTCACACCGTTTGTCTTGCTTCTACTTCAGCCACTCCTCCGGCTTTGAACGCGCCATCTGAAAACGGTCCGTGACGCGGGCGTAGTCGTTTCCCGCCATGCGGGCAATCGGGCGGAGAAGGTCGGGATCGACGTGCCCATTTTGGTACACATCCTCGCGCAGGTGCATGCGGACGACTTCGCCGAGCACAATGCTGCCAGCGCCCGCCTCTGCGGAGCCGAAGTCGACCACCTGCACAAGCTTGCACTCCATCTGCACCGGACTTTCTGCCACGCGCGCCGGTTTGACTAGCGCGCTTGCGACTGGCGTGAGGCCGGAGACGACCCACTCGTCGACGTCGGGATCAAACTCTGGAGTCGGCGAAGTAGCGTTCATCGGTTTCGCCATCTCTTCGCTGACGACGTTCACCACGAATTCCCCCGTCTCTTCGATGTTCCGCACGGTGTCCTTCTTACCGCCGTCCGCGCGCCGCATCGGCGCAAACGAGACAATG
>JAKAXI010000225.1 GCA_021816665.1 Bacillota bacterium
CCCCGCTTCCCAAGCGCTAGCCACAATCATTCATAAGTGCCGCGCCAGGGTACACCTTTAAGGTCTTACCAGTTCCGCGGTAAACAGAATCGACCATAGCCATTCCTCAGCCTGCATCCGTTCGCGACAAACACCGGAGGGATTTTGTCAGTGCTCCTCGCCTCGGCACGATGAATCGGGTGGTACCGGCGCTGCAGAAGCTGCAGACGACTGCAATTCCAGCACAACAGGACAGTGGTCACTGCCAAATACGTGGGAGTCAATGCTCGCCTCCACAATGAGAGGGCTTAACCTAGAGGAGACGAGGAAGTAGTCAATTCGCCACCCGACGTTTCGCTCTCGAACTTTCGGCATGTTTGACCACCAGGAGTAGGCGTCAGTAAGGTTAGGGTAGAGGTAGCGGAAAGAATCCGTAAATCCGGAGTCGAGCAGTCGCGTCATCTTTTCTCGCTCCTCCTCCGTAAAGCCGGAGTTACCGCGATTCCCTTTCGCATTCTTGAGGTCAATCTCATGGTGGGCCACATTCAAGTCTCCACAGATGATGACAGGCTTGTAGTCATCCAACTGCAGTACATAGTTTCGAAAGCGGTCTTCCCACTCGAGCCGGTAGTCCAGTCGCGACAAGTCCCGCTTGGCATTGGGCGTATATACGGTCACGAGGTAGAATGCGTCAAACTCCAGTGTGATGACTCGCCCTTCAGGCTCTGTCTCATCTTCAAGTCCATAACGCACGGACAGCGGGGGTTCTTTTGAGAACACCGCGGTTCCCGAGTAGCCCTTCTTCTCGGCGTAATTCCAGTACTGCTCGTACAGCCCTTCGAGTTCCAGAGCAATTTGCCCTGCTTGAAGTTTCGTCTCCTGCACGCAGAAAATATCAGCTTGAACCTCGTGGAAATAGTCAAGAAAGCCTTTGCTGACGCACGACCGCAATCCATTCACATTCCAAGATACCAGTTTCAGAGCCAAGTCTCCTTACATCTCGTCTTGCTGCTAGTTTAGCACACGTCACCGAGAGGTCCGCTCAGCCTGATATCCTGTCGTCGTACTACGCATCGTGGAAGGAGGTGAAAAGAATAAGCCAGGTTTGCGTGGTGAAACTATTCCACAGTGTCGGTTAGGTTGTTCCCTCTTGGAGGTGAAACAGCAGTGGATTGGCGTCATTGGCTAAACGCAATCATCGGCGCATGGTTTATTGTGGCACCGTGGGTACTTGGACTCACTCACTTGAACACGGCGACGTGGTTCAGCGTGCTCATCGGGGCGGTTCAAGTCGTTGCAGCGGTCTGGGGATCGCTCTCGATGCCCACAGCAAGCTGGAGGAGTTTCCCCGATTGGATCACGCTCTTGACTGGTTTCTGGTTCCTCGTTCACCCGTTCCTCGGTCACTTCGAAGACTGGCAGTACTACGGGACAATCGTCCCAGCGCTCGGGACGATGATACTCAGTCTGTGGACACTGATGATGCATTCGGGGTCAATGGGGAATCGGGCTGAGCGGCCGTGAGTGGAGAGCGCGGTGGTGGTTGACTCGCTGTGAAACGCGCAACTCCCACCTCGTAGACGAGACGGGAGTGCTCTGGTATCTAAACAAAGAGCTGGCGAGACGTCAATCGACGTCGTAGCCAGCTTCTTCGACAGCTTCTTTGAGCGCTGCCACATTGGTCTTGCTCGCGTCAAACGTGACGGTCGCTTTTGCGCCTGCGAGGTCGACGTTGGCCTCTTGCACACCTGCAACGCCCTTCAGTGCCTTTGTTACAGAGTTTACGCAGCCGTCGCAGGTCATGCCCTTCACGGTAATCGTTTCAGTTGACACATCAAACGCCTCCTTGATTCGATAGTTTGCAACCCGCAGCAGGGTGGGAGTCCCCGCGATGAAGGCATTCCAACGTTCACCTCACCTGGCTACACCTCCTTTCCGAGTTTCGTCCGACGCAACAGCAAACTGTTCGACACGACGCTGACGGAACTCATCGCCATGGCCGCACCTGCGATAATGGGGCTCAGAATGCCGAGGGCAGCCAGCGGGATCCCAAGTACGTTGTAGAAGAAAGCCCAGAACAAATTCTGCCGAATCTTGCGCATTGTCGCTTTCGAGAGCCGGATGGCATCGACTGCACCTTGCATATTGCCGTGCATCAGGGCGATGTCTGCAGCATCAAGCGCGACGTCGGCGCCTGTGCCCATCGCGATCCCGATGTCGGCCGCAGCGAGTGCCGGCGCGTCGTTGATCCCGTCGCCGACCATGGCCACGATGCGGCCTTGTCCGCGCAGTTCCTGAACTTTGTTCGCTTTGTCCTCCGGCAGGACGCCTGCTATGACGTTCTTGATGCCGACCTGTGCCGCTACTGCGCTCGCTGTGCGTTCGTTGTCACCTGTGATGAGCCACACTTCGATACCCATCTCTTGCAATTGCTTGATAGTGGGCGCGGCGTCCGGCTTAATAGTATCCGCCATCGCGATGATGCCGAGTAACGTCATGTCAGATGCGACGAGGACAGCTGTTTTTCCTTCGCTTTCGTACTGGTCCAGGGCCTCATCAGGGAACTCGGGCACGCCGGCCTCCGACAGCCACCGCTTGTGGCCGATGCGAACGGTTTGACCATTGACCGCACCGACGATACCCCGGCCGGGGACAGCTTGTACATCGCGCGCGAGGGGAATGTCGATGCCCTGGTCTTTGGCGTGCGCGATGATTGCCGAGCCGAGTGGGTGTTCGCTCTGAGATTCGAGTGCTGCGGCCAAGGCGAGCAGGTCTTCTGCCAAGACTGAGGGCGACGTCCACACATTGGTGACCGACGGCTTGCCGACCGTGACCGTCCCCGTTTTGTCGAGTACTATGGTGTTGACCTTGTGTGCGTTCTCCAGGTGCTCGCCACCTTTAATGAGGATCCCGGATTCCGCGCCAAGGCCTGTGCCGACCATGATCGCTGTAGGTGTCGCGAGTCCGAGCGAGCAGGGGCAGGCGATGACGAGTACCGCGACCGCAGCAATCAGCCCAGGCGCCCAGCCGACAACGATGCCCCAGACCAACAGGGTAACCAGGGCGACGCCGAGAACAATCGGGACGAAGATCCCCGAGATTTTGTCCGCCAGCCTCTGGACAGGCGCTTTTGAACCTTGTGCTTGGTCGACGAGGCGGATCACCTGTGCGAGTGCGGTCTCTGAACCCACCTTCGTGATCGACATCGTAAACACGCCCGCCTGGTTGACGGACGCACCTACCACTTCATCTCCTGTTGTCTTTGCCACCGGCATGGATTCACCGGTCAAAAACGACTCGTCCACAGCCGACATGCCTTCCAGGACCTTGCCGTCACTTGGGACTTTCTCGCCGGGGCGGACACGGACGACGTCGCCGATGCGAAGTTCCTCGACCGAAATGTCCACTTCGTCTCCGTCCCGGACTACATGCGCGACCTTCGCGCCGAGCTTTGCCAGAGACTCGATGGCGGAACTCGACTTCGCTTTGGCCCGGTTCTCGAGCAACTTGCCCATAAAGATGAGTGTTACGACAGTCGCTGAGGAGTCAAAGTACGTCTCTGAGTGACCGAGTGTGGTCAGAACGGCGCTGTATACGTAAGCGACGGACGTGCCAAGCGCGACCAGGACGTCCATGTTCGCGGCGCCGCCGCGAAGGGAGTGGTAGGCACCCTTGTAAAACCGCCAGCCGACGTAAAACTGGACTGGGGTAGCCAAGACCCAACTAACCCAGCTCGGAAGGAACATACTGCCGCCAAACAGCTGGACGAACATTTGAATGACGAGAGGCAGGGTCAGTACAACAGACCCCCAAAACGTCCACACTTCCCGGCGGTAGGCTTGCTCCTTACGCTGTCTTTCCTCTGCTGCAGCACTTTCAGATGCCAGCGTGGCGCCGTACCCAGCCTTCTCGACAGCGCGAATCAGGTCTTGCTCGTCAATCCCGCCGGGAAAGTACGCAATATGCGCTTTTTCTGACGCCAAGTTGACATTGACGGAGTCCACAGCATTGAGCCGCCCCACGACTTTCTCAATGCGGGCAGCACATGCGGCACACGTCATTCCGGTGATGTTGAGGTCAACCTCGCGCTCAGGCACGGAGTACCCGGATTTCTCGATCTTCTCAACGACGTCTCTCCAGGTTGACTCTCCGTTCAGAACGACTCTGGCT
>JAKAXI010000226.1 GCA_021816665.1 Bacillota bacterium
AGTGCCCGGTGCCCGCCGAGGCCGCGCAGAATGTCTGGCAAAAGCGACCGGCAACCGGAACCGCTGTTGACAGCCGTCCGCACGCCGAACTGAAAATACGAGGTCGTCATCGAGTACCCGCCTTTCGCGTCAAATTGGTCCGTCAAATTAGATCGGTCTGAACCGTCGCAAGTCGTGCTAACCGTCTGTGTGCACGACTGTGTCGCCACTACGCCCCCGCCGTCGTCATTCGCACCATCAGTCGCCAACCGAAGTCGCTCTCGAGCGAGAGGCTGTCGCTCGCCGCATCCGCGATCGCGTCAATCATATAGTGCACGGGCAGCGCAGCCCGCCCTTTCAGCAGAGACGTGATGTAGACGCTGACTAGGTCTGTCTCAAGCACCCGCGCAGCGTTTGTCGGCGGCAGCGCTTTGTCGTACAGGTACGGGGCGGTGCCGTCGCAGCACCCGTTCGAGATCGTGAGAATCAGCGGACCCGGATGGGTCTTGGCCACCTGCTCGATCACGGTGACTGCCCGCTCCGTCAACTCACAGCTTGGGCCCGTTGGGGCCGAATCGCCAGTGCTCATCTGCGATCACCCGAACAGAATGCCAAGCCAAGTCCGTTTATCGACTTCCGGCAGCAGCGACGCGTGCACGTGCTTCACCTGCGTGTACTCGTCGAGCGCGTGCCGCCCGAGTTCGCGCCCAAACCCGCTCTGCTTGTAACCACCAAACGGAGCATCGGCGCGGAGCATGTGCCAGTCGTTGATCCACACCGTCCCCGCGCGCAACTCGCGGGCGATGCGGTAGGCTTCGTTCGTGTCGCGCGTCCACACGCCAGCCGCGAGGCCGTAGATGGTGTCGTTGGCGAGCCGGATGGCCTCCGCGACGTCCTTGTATTTGATCACGACGAGCACCGGACCGAAGATCTCCTCTTGCGCGATCCGCATGTCGTTCGTCACGTCCGCGAAAATGGTCGGTTCAATGAAATAGCCGCCTTCGTACCCTTCCACCGTTGCCGGTTTGCCGCCGCAGACAACACGAGCGCCTTCCTGCTTGCCGATCTCGATGTAGTTCATGACCGTGTCAAACTGCTGCCTCGACACGACCGGACCCATGCCCGTGTTTGGGCTCAGCGGGTCGCCGAGGCGAATGTCCTTCGTCTTCTCCACCAGCCTGTCGATGACATCGTCGTACATCGACTCGTGCACGAACAGGCGCGTTCCCGATTCGCAGATCTGCCCAGAGTGCAGGAACACGCCGAACAGTGCGCCTGGGATGGCGATGTCGAGGTCCGCGTCTGGGAGGATGATCGACGGCGATTTGCCACCGAGTTCGAGCGAAACCTTTTTGACCGATCCCGCCGCCAACTGCATAATGCGCCGACCCACTTCGGTCGATCCGGTGAACGCTACCTTATCGACGTCTGGGTGCGTCACGAGCGCTTCGCCGGCACTTGCGCCAGGACCTGCGACAACGTTGAAGACGCCAGCCGGGATGCCAGCCTGCGAAGCGAGTTCCGCGAGTTTCAACGTCGAGAGCGGTGTGTTCGATGCGGGTTTGACGACAATGGTGTTGCCCATCGCGAGGGCCGGTACGACTTTCCACATTGCGAGGATCATCGGAAAGTTCCACGGTGTCACCGCCGCGCAAACGCCAAACGGCTCGCGCCAGACCTGACCGTTGGCCGGTCCCGGGAACGGAGGAATGGGCAGGTACTCGACGTACTTGTACTCCTGAATGAATTTCGCCGTCTGTTGTATCAAATCGCCAATCTGCAAGATGTCGGAGAATCCGACTCGACGGACGGTACCGCCGGAACTGATGGCTTCCAGGTAGACCAGTTCGTTCGCGTTCTCCATGACCTTTTGCGCGAACAGCATCAGCATCGCCGCGCGCGATTCGGGTGCTTGCTTTGACCACATGCCGCGCTCAAACGCCTTGCGTGCTGCGGCCACGGCTGCGTTCACATCGTCAACGCCAGCCTTGGCCACTCGCGCCGCCACCTGACCGGTCGCGGGGTTAATGACGTCAAACGTCTCCCCGGACTGAGCCGGCGTCCACTTGCCGCCGATAAACAGAGGGAACTCCTTCACATCGAGGACTGTCGCCACAGTGATACCTCCTTGTCACACCGGTCTGCCCAGCCTCAACCGACTGTTTGGTTGAGGCTGGATACAAATTTCGGTCTAGTGACGCTACGCACCGACTGGAACCGCTTACTTGTACCCTATTCAGTATATTCGTAGACTAGCACATCACTCTGTCTGCGCACACCCCCCATTTCGACTATTCGCCCCTATCCTTGTCATACAGTGTAGGGATAACAGGTGGCGCACCCTCGGGATTACGGGCTGCCTGTTCTACGGTTTGCCCGACTCCCTCGCTGTGGACATTCTCCAGCTCACGCCACCTGGCCTGAAGACAGATGGCTGCGATAGTCTGCTGCGCCTCTAGGCGGAGTTTGATCAATGCAGGTCACCTCGGGGGTGAATCTATGCAGCGCACCGATTGTCCGATAACCGTCGCTCTCTACTGCCGCGTCAGCACAGATGAACAGGCGCAACAGGGCTTCTCAATCGCCAGTCAACAACAGCGCCTCGCTGCCTACTGTGTGTCACAGGGCTGGGGGAACTACGCGTATTACATCGACGACGGGTACAGTGGTACCACGCTCGACCGCCCTGCTCTGCGCCGTCTGCTTCAAGATGTTGCCGCAAGGCGCGTTCAGGCCGTCGTGGTCTATCGGCTCGACCGTCTTGGCCGCAAGCAAAAAGACGTGCTGCACTTGCTTGAGGACGTCTTCGAGGCACAGGGCGTCGCGTTTCAGAGCGCTACCGAGCCGTTCGACACCGCGACTCCGCTCGGCAAAGCGATGCTTGGCATTCTCGCCGTCTTTGCACAACTCGAGCGCGACACGATCGTCGAGCGCACCACCATGGGGCGCCGACAGCGCATCCAAGACGGGCTGTGGCACGGCGGCCGGGTGCCGTTCGGATATCGCTGGGACCGGGCCAGACAATCGCTCACCATCCATCGCGCTGAGGCCGCCGTCGTGCGGAGCGTGTTTCGTCGGTTTCTGAGCGGCGAGAGCCTGTCCAGTTTGGCCGACTGGGCCAATGCGCAGAGTGACGCACGCAATTTTACACACACCGCGATCCGCCAGATGTTAACTCGGCCGATCTACGCAGGCTATCTCAACCGCGCAGGTGAGCGCGTGCACGGGCAACACCAGCCAATTGTCGATCTCGCCACACTCAGCGCGGCAGAGCTGGCACTTCGTGAGCGGCAGAGAACCTACACGCGCGGCGGCAGCTACCTGCTCAGCGGACTTGTCGTGTGCGGTGTATGCGGAGGAAGCGTGATCCACATCCGCCGTAAAAGCAGCAGCGGTACAAGGGGAGGTTCAGACACGGAAAGTTCAGACACGGACAGAGACGTCCGCGACGCCGGCAGTCTTTCTTACGACTACTACGGCTGCAAGCGGCAACACCAACGAAGACGCGGTCAAGGCAACACGTGCACGCTCGGCTATTACCGGCAGAGCGAACTAGACGCAGCAGTTGTGCAAGCGGTACTAGGCATCGCACTAGACGGCGAGTTGGTTCACCAAATGAGTGCGGATGAGTTGACGGACGCGACGAGCGCCCGAGCAGAGGAAACAAGACGAGTGGAGCAACTACGGGAGGAACAAGCACAGATTCAGGCGCGGCTCACACAGTGGTATGAGGCGTTTGAGTCCGGACAGGTGACGATGAACGAAGTTCGTGATCGCATCGCTGAACTCAAACAAGCACAGACAGACGTCGTTGCACGCATCGCTGCGTCTGAAACTGAGCTGTTCGGTCACGGCGCGCCTTCGCACGGCGGCCAAGGCCCGCAGTACCACGCAAACCTGCCGCTGGTGCGGCCCGAACACCTCATCGCAGATACCTGGCCAATGCTCACCGACGCAGAGCGCCAGGCAGTCGTGCGCGCTGCTGTTCGCCGCGTCGTGCTTACACCCGGGCGAAAACCGCCCGTGATCGAATGGAATATATAAGCTCGTCCGAACGCGGCGGCAGCGGGTCTCCCCACTCCGCCACAGTGTGGTGTTACCACAAGAACAGTCCCCACAGCGCGAAAATCCACAGAAACGCCACTGCCCAGCGCGCCACGATGCCAGG
>JAKAXI010000227.1 GCA_021816665.1 Bacillota bacterium
CCAACAAGATGGGGATGGAAGAGTGCGAGTTCGCCGCGTGCCCGCAACCGACACTGCGGCTTACATGTGTACGCCATTTCAGTCTTTGGTGAACGCGCCGATAAAGGCCTTCACGATGCCACCCAAAAATTTGGGAAGCTTGATGGTGTAGAACTTCAAGCCGTTCCCCCTCCTTCTGCTCTCCCGCGCGCGTCTGTCCGATAGGCGAAAGTCCCGCCATCTCTACATCTATATTCACGGGAGCCGAAAATGTGTGCCATCGCCTACTCAGGCCAAAGGCAATTCGCAGGCTATCGCACCGCCCCTCGAAGCTCCGAGATCGCCTTAGCTCTGTCTGCACTGTTGAACACAGCCGAGCCTGCAACAAACACGTTCGCTCCCGCAGCGGCTGCATCGGCAATTGTGGACGAAGTAATGCCGCCGTCCACCTCGATCGGCACATTTTGGTATCCCGCTGCATCTAAGCGCTGTCTAGCCTGTTGAATCTTACGCAGCGTATTCGGTAAAAATGCCTGGCCGCCAAAACCCGGGTTCACGGTCATAACAAGCAACATGTCAATATCGTCCACCAGGGGTTCGAAGGCGTCGAGGCCTGTGCCTGGGTTCAAGGCCAGACCAGCCTGGGCACCGAGGCTACGAACCTGTTGGAGGACGCGGTGAACGTGAGGCGTAGCCTCTGCATGCACGGTCACGATGTCTGCCCCAGCGCGGATAAACGCCTCTACATACAATTCTGGTCGCTCGATCATGAGGTGGACATCAAGTACGTTCGTGACGCGTGGACGCAACGCAGCAACGACGTTCGGGCCCATCGTGATGTTCGGTACAAAGTGACCGTCCATGACATCGACGTGGATCCAATCTGCACCGCCTTCAATCACGGAGTCAACCTCAGAACCGAGGCTGGAAAAATCAGCAGCGAGAATTGATGGTGCGATGATGGTCTTCAATACCGGTGTTCCTCCCTGTCCCGCAATTCGTGCCAGAGTGATCGATAGGACTCATAGCGACTTTCCGCTAGCGCCCCCGTTTGTGCGGCCACTCGCACTGCACACTCGTCTTCGTCCACGTGTTGACAACCCCTGTACGGGCAAGCCGCAGCGAGCGGTTGAAACTCCGGGAAGTAGTTGCGCAACTCCGTCGACGGTACATCGAGTTCGAGCGAACTGAAACCTGGCGCGTCTACGATATAGGTGTCAGGTTCCAGTTCAAACAGTTCAACATGACGTGTGGTGTGCTTACCGCGGCCAGCCTTCTCGCTGATCTCACCCATTTTGACGCCAAGTTCAGGCGCAAGCGCGTTCGCAAGAGTCGATTTGCCGACTCCGGAGGGACCGACGAACACACTGACATGCCCCCGCAGCCGAGTGCGTACGGTCTCCACACCTTGACCGACCTTGCCGACGACGGGAAAGACAGCAAAGTCTGCAGCTTTGTATACACGTGTTATGGCGGTTAGCGCATCTGAGTCTGCGAGGTCGACTTTTGTGATCACGATCACAGGCGACAACCGTGCGCGAAGAACAGATACTAGCAGGCGGTCGAGCAGGTGCGGCATAAACGCAGGGTCGACGGCAGACAAGACCAGCACGGCTTGGTCTACATTGGCGACTGGAGGCCGGACCAGTTCTGTCTGCCGTGGCAGTACTTCGAAAATAGTCCCCTCTGTCATACCGACCGGTTCAATTGTGACACGGTCACCAACCAGAACGGTTGTTCCGCGCTTGCGGAATACACCGCGGGCTTTGCAACGCCTGACCTCCTCGCCAGTCGCCACATCGAAGAACCCGGACAGCGACCGCACCACAACTCCCTCCTGCAAAGTTCATCCTCCTGTTCTCACCACTTAGTACTGAACGGGGTAATCTTGCTCGAGCTTGCCATTTTCATAAACCTGAATCTCGCCTTGCGAGTTCGGCGTCAGGTACATGGTAATGTTCCACGTTGAAGTCGACGTGATGGTTTGGCTGACGACCTGTTCGTTCTGCGACACCGCGTCCGACTTGATGATTTGTACGACGACGGGTTTCCCGCTTGGATCTGCCACTTTGATCGTAACTGGGCGCACATGCGTATTCGGCGGCAGATTGTCAAGCGACGCCCCGGTAGAGTTCGCTGAACCGCCGGTGCTGTTGCCGATCGAATTGCCAGGACTGCTGCCACCGGCATTGCTTGCCACCCACAGGTCAATCGATGTACCGGCAGGGACCGTGTCTCCCGGATTGTAAGGGAACATCTTTACAATTGTTCCGTTCGGGGCTGCGAACTGTATTTGAGTCACTTGACCCACGGCAAGATGCGCGTTTTGCAGGATCTGTGTGGCCTGCGACACCGTCTTCCCGTACACGTTCGGGACCTGCGTCTCAGCACCTTGGCTAATGTTCAACACAATGTGCGTGTTCGGAGTCACCAGCGCGTTTGCAGGCGGGTTGGACGAAACGACATCGCCGACGGCGACGCTCACACTCTGCACTGGGTTGTCTGTCACGTTCGAGAAACCGTCACTGCTCAGTGTCGATTTGGCCTGGTCTGCCGGCATTCCCGCCAGGTCAGGAATCTGAATTTTATGGGCTCCGTCGCTGACGTAAAGTTGAATGTCACGCGTCTGTTTGACTTGTTGCGGCCCCGTCGGATTCTGTGAATAGACGTAACCCTTCGGTTGCTGTGAATTAAAAGCGTCCTGAATGTGAATCTGAGTCTGGGGAATGCCCGCCTTCTCGATCAGGGCGACAGCCTTGGCTTGAGGTTGCCCGACTACGTTGGGAAGATTCACATTGGGCACTTGAGCGATGTCCATGACAATGTAATATGCGGCGAGCACACCGACGACGAGCACCGCCAGGACAATGCCAATCCACATCAAGGTCCGCCAGACCCGCCGCCCCCGCGACGGAGGTGTAAGTTCCTCCACAGACTCTTCGTCGCTGTCTTCAGCTTCCGGCTCCGTTGCCCGCATGCGGCCGCCAACAGCTGGAATGCTGATGGTTTCGTCAATCGCGTCACTTGGAACATGGAATTTCGGGACGTCAGGGTGAATCAACGCGGTCAACAAATCTGCCTTTACCGCGCGCATGTCCGCATACCGCAAGTCCGGAGATTTCACCAAACAGCGCAAAATGATGTTCTCCACACTCTGCGGAATCAACGGGTTCAGTTCCCGCGGTTCAACAAAATGATCACGCAAGTGTTTAAGGGCAACGCTCACGGGAGAATCCCCGGAAAACGGCAGCTTCTTTGTGAGCATCTCGTACATCACAACACCAAGCGAATAGATGTCACTCTTTGCACTCACAGTTGCACCACGCGCTTGTTCCGGTGAGAAATAGTGCACAGAACCGAGCACAGAGGTGTCGTTGTGGTGAGTGATGGTGTTACCCGTCACGGCGCGCGCAATACCAAAATCGGTCACTTTGACCTGTCCACGCTGTGTGATCAGGATGTTGTGCGGCTTAACATCGCGGTGAATAATTCTGTGGTCATGCGCGTGGGCAAGCGCGTCGCAGATCTGCTCGGTAATATCGAGCGCTTCATGCACAGGCAGCGGTCCACGGTCACGGATCAAATCTTTCAGCGTCGGGCCATCTACATACTCCATGACAATGTAGTACTCCCCGTCCGACATCCCGACATCGTACAAATTCACAATGTTCGGGTGTGACAAGCGGGCAGCTGATTGCGCTTCCTGGCGGAACCGATTGACAAACTCCTCATCACCAGCGTACTGAGCACGCAACATCTTGACTGCAACGGTGCGGTCAAGCAGGGTGTCCACAGCTTTATAGACGATCGCCATGCCGCCGCCACCAATGACTGTCTGCAGTTCATAACGTCCACCAAGGCGTTTTGTCACGCTCCTTCACCCCCTGGTGCATGGACAGCAACAATCAAGGTGATGTTATCTGGAGCGCCGCGCTCGAGAGCCAGGTGGAGCAGATGGTCTGCCTCGTGCTCCATTCCCTGCTGGCTGTCCGCTCCTGTCACGGCTGCGAGAAATTTTGCGAGTTCCTCATGCGAGACCAAGTTAGACAGTCCGTCAGAGCAGAGCAACAGCGCGTCGCTTGGTTGCCACTCTACGATGCGCACATCCGCCTGGTTGGATGCCAGTGTGCCAAGCGACCGTGTGACGAT
>JAKAXI010000228.1 GCA_021816665.1 Bacillota bacterium
CCTTCTGCAATCGCAGTTTTCCCGACGCCAGGCTCACCGATAAGGACTGGGTTGTTCTTGTTGCGGCGGTTCAAAATTTCTATGACGCGAGCGACTTCTTTGTCGCGCCCCACCACCGGGTCAATCTTGCCTTCTGCGGCAAGCCCGGAAATGTTCCGGCCAAACTCATCCAGGAAACCGCCGCCAACTCCAGGCTTTGCCTCTGGCATGTTGACCTGACCCGCTCCAGGCATCCCGTGGCTTTTTAAAAGGTCTTCGAACGGAAATCCACTCGGAAGTCCACCAAAAGGAGAAACCCCCATCGGACTCTTGAGTTGACTACCGACTTTGCTGTAACAATCGGAACACAGGTGAAGTTCTTGAACATGGCCGTTCACCTGCAGGCGCAGCCCATAACTCGCTTGATTCAACTTGCAGTTGTCACACAGCATAGACTGTTCCTCCCTTACTATCTATTGGTTGTGCGTCGCATCTTGTCCAGAACCTTGGCTTCACGCCGTTGACTTTGATTAACTTTGACCTTTGATTCATAAAAGAAGAAAGTCTGACTTTGACTTTCGTTGACTATTATAATCGTTCGGTTGCGTCTTCGCAAGCGCCTCAAAAGTGAGAGGACGCGAAGCGGTCAATCGACTGCTCCACGGCCTTCTCATTTCCCACGCAAGGCGGTTATTCTGCGTCGAACTTCGGTACGCGGCGGGCCACACCAGACGTCACGGCTGCTTCCGAGACCGCGCGACTCACGGCTTTGACAACCTGACGGTTAAACACGCTCGGAATAATGTACTGTGGATTGAGTTGGTCTTCCGGAACGCAACTTGCGATCGCGTGAGCGGCGGCCAATTTCATCTCTTCGTTGATGTCACGCGCCCGAGCGTCTAGTGCGCCGCGGAACATGCCGGGAAAGCAGAGTACGTTGTTGATTTGGTTCGGGTAGTCGGACCGTCCGGTGGCGAGGATACTCACGTACGGCTCGGCTTCCGCCGGATCAATCTCTGGGGTCGGATTGGCCATGGCGAACACAATCGGATCCCGCGCCATCGACTGGACGTGCTCTACCTTTAGCACACCGGGGCCAGAGACACCGATAAAGACGTCTGCACCTTTGATCGCGACGTCAAGGCCGCCTGTCAGGTGCTCTGGGTTGGAGTTCTTGGCGTACCAGTCCCAGACCGGGTTGTCGTAGTGTTTGCCTGCTTCGATAATGCCGTTTCTGTCGACGCCGATAATCTGCTCGACGCCCGCAGACTGCAGAATCCGTGTGCAGGCGGCACCTGCCGCACCGATGCCTGCGACCACGACGCGCAGGTCGCGCATCTCCTTGTTCACGATGCGCAGCGCGTTGATGAGTCCTGCCAACAGCACAACTGCCGTGCCGTGTTGGTCGTCGTGAAAGACTGGAATGTCGAGTTCCTTCTTCAGCCGCTCTTCAATCTCAAAGCAGCGCGGTGAAGAGATATCTTCCAGGTTGATCCCGCCGAACCCCGGCGCGAGTGCCTTCACCGTGCGAATAATCTCTTCCGGGTCCTTGGTGTCAAGGCAGATCGGGAACGCGTCCACGTCAGCAAACTGCTTAAACAGCATCGCTTTGCCTTCCATCACCGGCATGGCGGCTTCCGGCCCAATGTCACCGAGCCCGAGGACGGCGGTGCCGTCTGAGACGACGGCGACTGTGTTGCGCTTAATCGTCAACTGAAAGGCCTTCGCAGGGTCTTCGGCAATGGCTTCACAGACACGCGCTACGCCTGGGGTGTAGACGCGGGAGAGGTCGTCGCGGTTTTTCACGGGCGTCCTCGCCTGAATTGCAATTTTTCCACCAAGGTGCACGAGAAATGTGCGGTCGGAGACGTTGACGACAGCTATCCCTTGGCGCTTCGACAGGGACTCCACGACGCGTTCCCTGTGCGCCTCGTTGTGGACGTTCACCGTAACGTCGCGGACGACGTGGTCTTTGCGGACGTGAATGACGTCAACGGCGATGATATCACCGCCGGCTTCGCCGATAGCCATGGTAATGTCACTGAAAGAAGCCGTATTGTCGATTTTCAAACGGAGGATCAAACTCAGGCCGTTCGTCTGTTGGATAGACACAATACACCCTCCTATTCGTAGTGTGCGTCAATCACCTGTTGTTCCGGTTTCGTGTCCCTGCGTTTTGCAATTTGAAGTGCGTTTAAGACGGTATCCATGTCTCGCTGCAGCTCGTTGAACTGTTGTTCGACGTAACTGCGCTGCCTGCGCAGGTCCTCGAGTTCCCGTTCTTTTTCTGCCATCCGCCGCACTGCTTGACTGTACTCGTGGCGGAGCTGGGCCTCGCTCTGTGAAGCGACGATGTCAACGGACTGCAGGTATGTGATCAGGTCAGCCTGTGTAATGCTGGGTCGCATGGTCAAGTCAGAGTTGCCTTCCATCATCGGAGTTCGGCCGTCAGCGCTTCCATAGTCGATTCCGACTGTTCCTTGCCACGCATCGTCGTGCGCGTAGTGGTCGACCTCCACCGCAGCGTGTTGTGGAGCTTCTTGGTAATCTTCATCGGGACGGCGCGAATTGCGCGCTTCACCGCGGCGCAACAGATGCGACAAGCCGCCGCCAGACAGCCCGTCTCCATCGTCTGCGCGGGCAGTCGCGACGGCTTTTAAACGCTCTTGCAACTTGCGCCCTGTCGAGAGCGCCGTCTTTGCCAACTTCTGAACGCTCTCACGCGTCTGACCGGCGGCGCGGAACCACGGGGCCTCGGAGGGTGTGACGTAATCGAGATCGTCCGCATTTGCCAAGTCATTATCAGTAAACTCGTGAGACTGGAGAAATGACACCAAGTTGGTCAGACAGGCTTCGTGAAACGGACCCCCGAGGTCGAGACGTGCGCAATCCGGGCACGCTACCTCTTGGAGCGCAGCTTGGAGCGTGTCAGAAAAACCCACGTCGCGCGGCAGTCGATACACAGCCTGTGACCCCTCTGTGCGCACGTACAACAGCTTGCCCTGTTCGACCAACCTCAGCGTAGCTTGCACAGCAGCTGCCGGGTGAATGGGTCCATCGCGCAGTGCAGCAGGGAAGAGTGCTGGTAGAGTCGTCTCAGCCTGGTGCTTTTCTGCCAAGTGCTTGCGGAACGCGCGCATTATCGTCGCCTCTGCTTCTTCCTCTGACTCCGGCCAAAAGCGCAACGTAAAGGCGCGAATGGGGCGGCTGGCTGTTTCGATCAACTGCAGAACCTCGTCGACGGAGAGCTCCTGACGCAAATCGGAGTCGTAGAGAGTGGCCTCGAGAGGCTCTGCGATTTCAATGGCTTCATATCCGTACAAAGTTTTCACTGCCAACCGCCTTCCTTTGCTTTGATCGTACTCACCACGCAGCGACTGAACCGTCCGTTCGGGACTCGGTAGCGCCTGCCAGAACGCCAGTCGACGGGTCTCGCCAGATAATCTCGCCGCGTCCAAATCCGCCGCTGTCGCGAGCGATCCGCACATCGTGTCCGCGACGCGCCAGGGCTGATGTGATGTGATTCGGGACAGTCGCTTCAAATTCTACGCTGCGCCCGCTTAGCCACTGCCAGCGCGGCGCATCGAGTGCTGCCTGCGGATTGAGGTGGAAGTCGACCGTGTTCATGACCACTTGTACGTGGCCCTGCGGCTGCATGAACCCACCCATCACACCAAAAGGGCCGACGGGCATGTCGCCGCGTGTCAGGAATCCCGGAATGATTGTGTGGTACGGGCGCTTGCCCGGTTCAAGCGCGTTCGGGTGGTTCGGGTCGAGTGAAAAACCGCATCCGCGGTTCTGTAGCGCGATCCCGGTGCCGGGTACGACAAGCCCGGAACCAAAGCCCATGTAGTTGCTCTGGATAAAGGAAACGAGGTTGCCGTCCGCGTCGGCGGCCGTCAAGTAGACCGTTCCGCCAGAGGGAAGTTGCCCGGGGGCTGGCTGTAGCGCATCTGTGCCGATCAGGCCGCGGCGCGTCTCGGCGTACGCTTCAGACAACAGTTGGTCGAGTGGCACATCCGCGCGCTTTGGGTCCGCAATGTAGGCGTGTCCGTCTGCAAACGCGAGTTTCACCGCTTCAATCGTTTTGTGGTATGTCTCTGTCGTCTCGCGGTCGGTAAAGTCAAAGCCGC
>JAKAXI010000229.1 GCA_021816665.1 Bacillota bacterium
ATCACGATACAGATACTGACTGTCGTGACGCGGCGTCCGGCGCTGGGTTGGCATCAAAACCGGATTGCCGTGACGGCTTCGGCGAATTGCCGTCTGGTGTAGACCTGCACGAGTGGTCTGTCGATCTCGTGTATGAACGGGCTGAAGACAGGTTTTCCTACTTCGCGACGCCGCGGGTGGTGAGCCGGAAGACGCACGGCACTGGCTGCACATACTCAGCTGCCATTACGGCACTCCTCGCGCGCGGACACCCGGTACTGCAGGCCATCGCATCAGCGAAGGCGTTCGTGTATCGAGCCATCGAAGGTGCGCGGGACTGGGACGTCGGTGCGGGACACGGTCCGACCGATCACTCAGCTGCACCGCACAGTGCACCCCCACTGCCTGCAGGCCGGTTTCACACCTACCAAGCTGGACAGTGGACCCCATTCTCCTAAGCAATGGTGGTTGATGAGTTTCTAGCTTGATCAAGGAACTGTTGCGTTTCTGCAATTCGATAACTGACGAGACCAAAATGACCAGAGGGGATGAGAAGGTGAACGCAGGACAATGGTTGGAGAGGGTGCGGGAGGTACGCCCCTTAGTGCACAACATCACAAACCTCGTAGTGACGAATGTCGCTGCCAACACGCTACTGGCGCTAGGTGCTTCGCCTGTGATGGCGTACGCACACGAAGAAGTCGGCGACATGGCGAAAATTGCGAGCGCCCTCGCGCTGAACATAGGCACTCTGACGCCGGAAGTGGTCACTGCGATGCGCCTCGCGGGCATTTCCGCAAATGCCGCCGGTGTGCCCATTGTGTTTGATCCCGTCGGCGTCGGCGCCACTCCGTACCGCAATCACGCCGCCGCGGATATCACCTCCTCGCTGAAACTGACGGTGCTGCGCGGCAACGCGGGCGAAATTGGCGTCCTCGTTGGCGCAGGCGGCGCAGTGAGTGGCGTCGACTCAGTGGGAGTAAGTGCGGACTTGCCGGCTGCGATGCGCAAATACGCCCGCGAACACAAGACCGTTGTCGTCGCAACGGGCGAGCTCGACTACGTCACGGACGGAGACACAGTGTGGCAACTTGCCAACGGACATCCTCTGCTCTCGGCTATCACCGGCTCAGGTTGCTCGCTGACTGGCGTCATCGGCGCATTCATCGGAACGGTACCGCGTGGAGGCAGCACCCTCGGCCTTTACGCCGAGGCAGTGGTCGCCGCGATCACCTGCTTCAACGTCGCTGGTGAACACGCCGCCGAGGTCGCACAGGGGCCTGGCACCTTCCAAGCCGCGCTGTTCGACGCGCTCTACCACCTGACTGCAAGCGACGTAAACGCCGCTGCCAAAGTATCTGAACTCGGATGAAGGCGGGATGGCAAGGATGACGGGTCGTAAGGATCGAAACAGGGCTGGGGAGGCACTGTGGGCGAAACTGCGTGATCGGCTCGGCATCTACCTGGTGACCGACGAGCGCCCGGACCTTGACAGTTTGCTCGGCGTTGTCCGGCAAGCGCTCGCCGGCGGCACCACCACCGTTCAGTTGCGGCGCAAGCACGACGACGGTCGTGTATTGGTGGAACTCGGTCATGAACTCCGGCGTCTGACGCGCGAGTTCGGCGCGCTTTACATTGTCAATGACCGGGTCGACGTGGCGCTTTTGACGGATGCAGACGGAGTACACGTCGGTCAGTCGGACATCGCGTACGCGGATGTCCGGCGACTGGTCGGGCCGAACAAGCTGATCGGTGTCTCAGCCACAACGCTCGCTGAGGCAGAAAACGCACTTCGCGACGGAGCCGACTACATCGGTGCTGGCGCGGTCTACCCAACCATGTCCAAAGATGACGCGGAAATCAGTGGCCTCGATGGACTGCGGGCCATTGTCGAGACCGCCGCCGAAGCCAACATGCCCGTCGTGGCAATCGGGGGGATCAACCAAAGCAATGCCAGAGAGGTGCTCGGCACCGGTGTGGACGGGCTCGCTGTCGTGTCCGCGATCATGAAAGCCGCCGCCCCTGCTGCCGCTAGCATGGCACTCCGCCAATTGGTGCGTAGCGTGCGTGAGGCTGATTCAATGGGTCAGAAACAATGAGTTGCACTCATTTTTTTGCACACTCGTGCGTAATCGATCGTTCGATGACCCCCGGGTACACCACCCAGGCAATACGGGATCGTCCTAAAACAAGAGGTGTTTTTGTGTGAAGATAAACGACAAAGTCCACCTGCTCGAATCGACCAAAGGCAGCTACGCATACCTCGTTCTCGGCGAGGAACCTGTGTTGATTGACACTGGAAACCCCAACCACGACAAGCAGATTGTCGCGGAGCTCGCTCAACTCGGTCTGAAACCGAGCAACATCGCACACATTCTACTAACCCATTCGGACGTCGACCACATTGGCAACGCGAAGGCTCTGCAGGCGGCGTCAGGTGCTACACTGTGGGCTCCGCAGGAAGAGGTGCCATATATCCACGGCGAGAAGAAACTTCCTGGATTTCGCCGCATCATCGGTGCGACGATGAAAGTCGACCGCCCGACCGTCAGGCACACGTATGCCGCGGGCCAGAAGATTGGCGCTCTCGAGGTCATCCAAACCCCCGGACACACTCCTGGCCACATCTCGATCCGCTACAACGACATCCTGTTCACGGGCGATCTCATTATGACGCGTGGCGGCCGGATCAAGCCCGCGCCGGGCTTCCTCACGTGGGACAAAGCAGCCTTGCAGAAATCACTGCGTGAGGTGGGACACCTCACGTTCGATTACGTCTGCCCAGCGCACGGCCGACCTGTGGAACGCGGCAACCTGTGGGACGCATTTTTGCGGTAGAGCGCAGCTAATAGTGGATCGTACTAGCGATAAGCGTCACAATAGACCACGAGGTGACGCCACGTGTATGGTTCGAACGGTGAACGCGAACTCCAAAAACAATTTGGAACTGAAAATCGAGCGCAGGGATTCTACAGTAATCAAGTGTTGCAAAAATTAAACCCAATGATGAAAGATTTCATTTCCAAACAACAGATGATGTTCATCTCAACGGCCGACGGACGTGGGAATTGTGATACATCGTTTCGAGCGGGAGAAGCGGGTTTTGTGAAAGTGGTAAACGAATCCACGATCATTTACCCGGAGTATAGAGGCAACGGTGTGTATGCAAGTTTAGGCAACATTATCGAAAACCCTCACATCGGCCTACTTTTTATTGATTTTTTTGAGGACTGTGTCGGGTTGCATGTCAACGGCACGGCATTCATCGAGCAAGAAGTCGAAGGGTTCGAAGATGGTAGTGCTGAGCGATGGGTCAGGGTCACAGTTGAAGAGGCATACCTTCACTGCTCCAAGCATATTCCCCTGCTGCAGCGACTTGATAAGGAAATTCACTGGGGTACAGATAACACTGACTATAAGGGCGGCGATTATTTCAAAGCGAAGGTCACTATCGCACAAGAAAAGTGCTAGGCAACCGGTGCGAAGGTAACTCGGATTGTGGCAACAAAGGGGCGACAACGTGGAAGCGGACAGATACTTGACGAACAACGTCGATCGATTCGCCGGATTTCAAGACACGTACGACCGCTACCGCCCGAAGGCCCCGCAGCTCGTCGTGGACATCCTCACCGGATACCTGGGGCAGCGCCCAAAGCGAGTGGTCGATCTCGGTTGTGGCACCGGGCTCTCGTCGTTCATCTGGGCCACTCATGCGGACGAAGTCGTTGGGGTTGAGCCGAGTGATGACATGCGCGGTGTCGCGGAGGCAGCGCGGTCAGCCCATCCTGAAGCAAACCACATTTCCTTTCTCAAGGCCTACTCCAACCAGTTGCCGATGGAGGATGAGTCCGTCCACATTGTGACTTGCTCCCAGTCGTTTCACTGGATGGAGCCGGAGAGTATGCTTCGGGAGGTTGCTCGCGTTCTGCGGCCTGGCGGCGTGTTCGCGGCGTACGACTGTGACTGGCCGCCAACAGTCGACTGGCGCGCGGAAGCAGCTTACGAAGCGTTGATGGATAAAGTCGAAGCACTCGTCGCAGCGCGCCAGCCAAAAGAACAGCAAGTCCCCAAGTGGCCAAAGCGCGAGCATCTCCGGAATATTGAGACGAGTGAACACTTTCGCTAGATCGG
>JAKAXI010000230.1 GCA_021816665.1 Bacillota bacterium
AGCTGCCGTTGATTGTTGTGGTAGAGGACAACGCGTGGGGCATTTCCGTCGCGAAGGCTGCGTCCACGGCTGTGGAAACGAATGCCCTGCGCGGCAGCGCCTATGGCATCCCGGGTGTGCGCGTGCGGGATAACGACGTGCTCGAGATGCACCGCGTCTCCGGCGAAGCCGTGGAACGCGCGCGCAGTGGTGGCGGCCCGTCCATCATTGAAATTGAGACTTACCGCTACCTGGGCCACTTCCAAGGCGACCCCGAACTCTACCGCCGCAAGGAGGAAGTTCCGCGGTTGCGACAGCATGACCCAATCGAGCGGTTGAAAGCAACCCTTCTCACGGACCATCAGGTCAGCCCTGAAGAGATCACGGCAATGGAGCAACGAGCAGAGAGGACGGTCGTGGACGCCTATCAGTTTGCCCGCGACAGCAGCTATCCGCGCGCAGAGGCCGCGCTCGAGGATGTCTTCGAGTCAGTGTGACATACCATCGGATTTAATGAAATCCGTTGCAAACCAGGAACGGCAGGCGTTGTGACCCGGTTGGTACCGGGCTGTGACGACCAAACACGAGTTGGGAGGCAGAGTTGGCCATGAGCGTTATGACAAAGCGGATGCTGACCGGAAACAAGGCGATGGCGGAAGCCATTGCGCAGGAAATGGAGCGTGACCCCCGCGTTTTCGTGATGGGGGAGGACGTGGGGGCCTACGGTGGAATCTTTGGGTCGACAGAGGGGTTGTTCCAGAAGTTTGGCGCAACGCGGGTGCGCGATACCCCGATCTCGGAGACTGGCTTCATCGGCGCAGCCATTGGGGCAGCAGCAGAGGGCATGCGTCCCATCGCGGAACTGATGTTTGTCGACTTCCACGGCGTATGTATGGACCAAATCTACAACCACATGGCGAAAATCCACTACATGTCAGGCGGCAGCGTGCAATTGCCGATGGTGCTGATGACTGCTGTAGGCGGGGGATACGACGATGCCGCGCAACACTCGCAGACGCTGTACTCGTCCTTCGCGCACTTGCCTGGAATTAAGGTCGTTGCGCCGTCGACACCTTACGACTTGAAGGGCATGATGACCTCCGCCATCCGCGACGACGACCCGGTCATTTTCATGTTCCACAAGTCTCTGCAGGGACTCGGCTGGATGACGCAGATTGACGCCGCCATCGGGCCGGTGCCAGAGGAACCCTACATGGTGCCGCTCGGCAAGGCGAACGTGATGCAGGAGGGGACCGACGTGACCATCGTCGGGATCCAGATGACGGCACACGCGGCGATGGAAGCAGCGGCCAGACTGGAGAAAGACGGAGTCTCGGCGGAAGTGGTCGACCTGCGCTCGCTAGCCCCGCTCGATCGCGACACGATTGTCCAGTCGGTGAAAAAGACGCACCGACTGCTTGTCGTCGACGAAGACTATCGGTCCTACGGCATGACGGCAGAAGTGGCTGCCGTGGTGGCAGAGGAAGCGCTGTACGACCTTGAGGTACCTGTGCGTCGCTTGGCCGTTCCGGACGTTCCGATTCCCTACAGCCGTCCCCTCGAACAGTTTGTGCTCCCGAACGCCGAAAAAGTGTACGAGGCGGCGAAGTCACTGCTGCAGGCATAGCGACGGAAGAACAGGGGATGAACAAATGATCGAAGTCAAACTGCCCCAGACAACAGATGAACCGATGGACAGCGTCGTGATCCTCTGGTATAAGGCGGAGGGCGATTTGATCGAGGCACACGACGTGCTCGTGGAAGTGCAGACGGAGAAGGCGACGTTCGAGGTTGAGGCACCGGTGAGCGGGGTAGTAAAGGAGATTCGAGTGAAGCGCGCGGAGACAGCGTCGATCGGGGACACACTCGCGGTCATCGAGGAGGACGCGTGCGAGGCGAGCGCGCCGCCGGGCAAAGCTGTGGTCAGTGAATCGCCTATCGACGAACCTGCAGACACCACGCCCGCTGGCGACAGTGCCAAGTCTGAGGCGGTGTTTGTGCAGGCTCCGCCGCGGATGCGCAGGCTGGCTGCGGAACTTGGCGTGGACCTGACCCAAGTCCGAGGGACCGGTGCAAACGGGCGAATCACGGAGGCAGACGTCCGCGCTGCTGTACGACACTCAAGCCGTGTTGAAGCGGCGGCACACGTCCGCACTGTGTCGGCACAGCGTGGGGAAACCGTCGAGCGTCCCATCGCGCCAACTCTCATTCGCCAGACAACGGCTCGGAGGATGATGCAGAGCTTGCAACAGTCCGCGCAGTTGACGCTACACGCGTGGGCGGATGTGACGCGATTGGCGGAGCGCCAGGAGAAGCTTGCACAGGGTGTCGGCTGGACCGCTTGGGTTCTCCGAGCAGTCGCCCTCGGGTTGAAAGCTCACCCGGTGCTAAACGCGAGCTGGAGCGAGGGTGGGATTGTTGAACACGAAAACATCAACCTCGGTTTAGCGGTCGACACGGAATTTGGGTTGGTCGTCCCTGTCATCTCTGACGCAGCGAACCGTTCCGCCCGGGACTTGCAAGCGGAGTCTGCTCGCCTTGCAGAGATGGTTCGCTCTGGTACTGTGCCTGCCGACTCTCTGTCTGGCGGGACGTTCACCATTACGACCCTTGGCGCGTACGGAGTGGAGTTTTTCACGCCGATACTGAACCCGCCGCAGGCAGGCATCCTTGGTGTGGGGGCCGTGGAAGATAAGGTAGTTCCGGTGGATCACGGTTTAACCGTCATCAGACGCATGCCGCTCAGCCTGACTTTCGACCACCGCGTTACGGATGGAGGCCCCGCTGCTCGCTTCTTGCAGGCGGTGGCGGCGAATCTGGAACGTCCGGAGGGTCTGGACTAGCGTTTAGATGGGGTGTGAGCGAGGCAGTCGCTATTCGCCAGATTTTGCGAAACAAGTGTGTCCGAACGGGGGGATTCTACGCATCGTCGTAGAATCCTTTCCTATCAGACAGCGCTTTCAATGTGATGGAAGGAGCGACTCTCCATGATCACGCCACTCACCCCGATTGATTTCAAACGCCGCGCCGCTAAGCTGTATCCGAACAAAATCGCCGTCATCGACGAAGACTTGAGACTGACTTACCGCGAGTTTGCAGAGCGAACAAATCGGCTGTCTAACGGCTTGACAGAACTGGGTGTTCGCGCTGGCACCAAGGTGGCGATCGTCGCGCCAAACACGCACGAGATGCTCGAGAGTTTTTACGGGGTGCCACAACTCGGTGCCGTGCTCGTACCGATTAACTATCGTCTGCAATCGCAGGAAGTGGAGTACATCGTCAACCACAGCGACGCTGAAATCCTCATCGTCGACGCAGAGTACGCTCACCTGATTGAACCCATCCGCGGCTCTATCCCAAACATTCGCCACACCGTCGTGATCGACAGTGGCGTGCACTCACATCTGACCGACGCGATCGACTACGAGACGCTCCTCGCGGAAGCCGATGCAACGACTCCGAACGTTGTAATTGACGAGAATCAGCCGATCACAATCAATTACACGAGCGGAACCACTTCGAAACCAAAAGGCGTCATGTTGACGCACCGCAACATGTACGTGAACGCGGCAGACTTTTTGCTACACCTGCACATCACGCATGACGATGTGTACCTGCACACACTGCCGATGTTCCACGCGAATGGCTGGGGTGGCGTTTGGGCGCTGACAGGCGTGGGGGGGACGCACATCTGCCTGCGCAAGGTTGAGCCCGCACGAGTTCTCTCCCTGTATCAAGAGGAGCACATCACAGTGGCGTGCGGTGCACCAACGGTGTTGAACATGTTGCTCCAGGCACCAAACATCGAAGACGCGCGCATTACGTGGCCGACCCGCATTGCGACTGCGGGGTCACCGCCGCCAGCGGCCGTGATCGAGCGTGTCCAGCGACTCCTGAACATGGATGTCATTCACGTCTACGGCTTGACGGAGACTTCGCCGTTCATCACTTGGTGCGAGTGGCGCAGTGAGTTTAACGACCTGCCACACGACGACCAGGCAGCGCTCAAGGCCTGTCAAGGCGTGGAGATGCTGTTCAATGGAGAGACCACGGTCGTCCGTGAGGACGGAACGGAGGTCGCTTGGGACAGCCGGGAGATTGGTGAGATTGTTACGCGCGGCAATGTAGTG
>JAKAXI010000231.1 GCA_021816665.1 Bacillota bacterium
CTCTGAGGACTCCACTAGCGGCGCCACCACGTAAACCTGCTCTGCGCGCGCCAAGTGCCGACGAGCGAGTCGAATTGCATTCGCTTCACGTGCAAAGGGTAACCACACTGTCGAGATGGGTTGTCGGCCAGCTGGGCGCTCACGCAGGACGGATACGTCCAAATCACCGTAGACTGCCAAAGCCAACGTCCGCGGAATTGGCGTAGCCGTCAACATCAATACATCTGGCACACGGCCCTTGTCGCGCAAGACAGAGCGTTGCGCCACACCAAACCGATGCTGTTCATCCGTCACGACCAGACCAAGGTCATGAAATTGCACCCTGTCGGTTAACAGAGCGTGTGTGCCGATCAACAAATCGATTTGACCGTCTGCGAGCGCCCGCAGAATTTCCTGTCGTGCAGACTCCGTGGTACTACCTGTCAACAATCGCATTCGAACACCTAGAGGACCCAAAATGGGTTCCGCGTTTCGAAAGTGCTGTTCCGCCAACAGTTCCGTCGGCGCCATCAAGGCACTCTGCGCACCAGACCGTGCAGCGGCGAAGATAGCGTAAAAGGCGACCCATGTCTTCCCTGAGCCAACATCCCCCTGTAGCAGACGGGCCATAGCGCGAGAAGTGCGCATGTCAGCCACAATTTGTGAACACGCCTCTCTCTGCGCCTCGGTAAGGGGATACGGTAGGATTGCGGCAAACTGATCCATGACATCGGCCGGCACATTGTGCGCCGTGCCTTCTTGTACCCCTGTCTCTTGCGCGCGGTACCACTGAAGTTGCAGTTGAAAAAGAAAAAACTCTTCAAAAGCCAAACGCCGATGAGCTTGATGCAAATCTTCTGACGAGCGAGGGCGGTGCATGGCAAAGACCGCCTGGGGATGGGAGATCAAGCGGTACTTCTCGCGGTATTGTGCAGGCAGTACATCTGGCAATCGGTCACCAAATTGCGTCAGTGCGCGTTCGATCACCGACTGCAGTTGCGACGACGACATTCCGCCAACACTCCGGTAGACCGGTGTGAGCGCCCCACCGAGGTGCGCAGGTGACAAAGAAAAATCCGTTTGGCTGACGACGATGACTCTCCGCTCAGCGTCATAGCGCCCTGACACAACAAGGGTCTGTCCATCAACCAACTTTTGTCGAAGATATGGCTGATTGAACCACATGGCTGTCAACCGCACGCGCCCATCGACCCGGATCGCGGCAGAGACGATCGAGCGTTTCCCGGTCCAGCGAATTTTCGCTGCCCCGTCGACGACTGCCCGCGCCGTGACCTGGCTCCCGTGCACAAAAGCTTCGAACGGTTTTACACTTTTGTCTTCGTACCGCAGCGGAAAGTAGTGTAAAAGGTCCTCCACTGTGCGGATCCCCGCATCTGCCAGAAGAGCCGCCTTCGTCTTTCCGATACCTACCACGTGAGAGACAGGAAGAGATTGTTCCATCCGGCTTACTCCAGCGCAAAAATGTAGTCGTAAACAGGTTGGCCGCCTTCACGAACCTCGACTTCAATGCCGAACTCATTCTCAACTTCATTCGTCAAACGTTCCAGTTCATCGGAGGTAACACCCGACCCGTAAAACACGGTCAGTAATTCGGCGTCCTTGGCTCCCATGGCTGATATGACGTGTAATGCGACCGCGAGCCTGTCGTCACCCACCTCGGTCAGGTCTTGGTCAACCAACCCTAAGTACTGATTTGCCTTAATCACCCGCTCTTGAAACACGCTGTCGCGCACCGCGCGTACCACTTGGCCGGCGTTTACCCCGGCCATCGCAGCTTCCATCCGCTGTGCGTTGACCTCAGCCGAATCTTCGCTGCGCATGGCCATCAACGCTGCTATGCCTTCGGGTATCGAACGACTCGGGACTACCTGCACAGACTCACCCAATACATCCCGTGCCTGATTCGCTGCCATGACGATGTTGCGGTTGTTCGGCAAAACAATCGTCTCTACAGCATTCGCACGCCGCACCGCCTCGACGATGTCCTCTGTGCTCGGGTTCATGGTTTGTCCACCAGAGATCACGATTGTCGCCCCAAGGCTTGTGAATACCTGTTGCAGACCATCCCCCGCTACCACGGCGACGACAGCAAGCTCAGTTGGCTGTCGCGTGTCCTTTGCGTTTTGAATGTCTGTGTGCTGTTCTGTCATGTTATCAATCTTGACCTTAACGAGTGTACCGTGTATCAACGCATCCTCGAGGACACGCCCCGGGTGCAGCGTGTGGACGTGCACCTTCACCAAGTCTTCTGCAGATACGACGAGCAGTGAGTCACCGTAGGTGGATAGCTGCTGGCGCAGAGCTTCTTCTGTTTCCTCTGCACGCGCCCCGTCCACCCGAATCAGTGTTTCCGTGCAATACCCAAACTCTCCCTCGTGGTCGATATGAGCCGCCGCAAAGTCCAACACGGGCTCGGCTGACATCGTCCCAGCAGGTGAAACCATTTCACCGTCACCTGCTGCCTCTTCACCGCGCAAGAAGGCCAAGAATCCCTCGTAGATGTAAACTAACCCCTGGCCACCCGAATCTACAACTCCAGCTTCCTTCAGCACAGCGAGTTGCTCAGGAGTTCGAGCCAGCGCGACGCGCGCAGCGTCACAAACCTTTGCCATCCAAGGCTCTAGCTCCTGCTCCTGACGGGCTTCTCGCACACCTACAGCCGCGGCTTCGCGCGCCACTGTCAATATCGTGCCTTCCACGGGCTTTGCGACCGCCCGGTAAGCGATGGAAACGCCTTCCTGAAGAGCGACTGAGAAACTCGCGACGTCTAGGTAGTCAGCACGTTGCGATGCTCGAATAAAGCCCCGAAACAGCTGCGATAAAATAACGCCAGAGTTTCCTCGAGCCCCCATTAACAGGCCAGAGGAGAGCGCTTGTGCCGCTCCGAATAACGTCTGGTCTGTACGATCCAAGAGGCGTGCCACGCCGGAAGCAAGGGACAACTCCATATTGGTGCCGGTGTCGCCGTCAGGCACCGGGAATATATTCAGCGAGTTTACCACGCCCACGTGCCGCTTTAGCCGTGCGTGCCCCGCAGCGATTAACTGCGCAAATGTCTCGCCGTTCAAACGATCTAACGAAGTCATGCAGTGCCTCCTATCGATCGCTCGAAACTCGAACTCCCTGCACCAAGATGTTGACGCGATCGACCTGAATACCAATGGATTGGTTTAGCACATAACGAACCTTTTCCCGCACATTTTGTGCAACTTCGTAAATGTTCGTGCCATAACTTACAATGATGTACAGGTCCACGTCGACTCCGTCATCTGAGATCTGAACCTCTACACCTTTGCCAGGGTTGTCCCGCCCCAGAAGTTCACTCAAACTGTCCTTAACCTGTCGGCGCGACGACATGCCGACCAGGCCGTAGCAATCAATCGCCGCCAGCCCTGCGAGGGTAGCAACGACATCCTCCGCAATGGATATCGTTCCTAGCGGAGTTTCCAACGTTTTCGGCATCGGGGCACCCCCTGCAATCTGCTGCTTTCTGCAATTGTACTATACCATGGCGTGTTTCAAAAACCACGACCGGCAAGTAAAATCAGAGACTGGCCGAAAAGGTCGTGCCTTGCGGAGTACACTGATGCTGTGGTAGTATGTTTCGGTGTGTAAAAGCATCCGTGATCAAACGATCACGTGAATGCCCCTCTCGGCGTCACGGTTGGCGACTGAGTGGCGATTGGCGCGTAATCGGCCAACGTGCAAGGAGGTGCAACGATATGGCAAGACGCTGTGAAGTCTGTGGAAAAGGGCCTGTGACCGGAAATCAAGTGAGTCACTCGCACATCCTCAACAAGCGCCGCTGGCTCCCGAACCTTCAGTCCGTGAAGGTGAACGACAACGGCACGGTGAAACGGATCCGAGTGTGCACCCGCTGCCTGAAGGCTGGCAAAGTGACACGCGCTGTGTGATTGAGTGAAGTCTAGTGATTGAAAACAGGAAGAGCACCTCCCGGTGCTCTTTTTCTGTGTGGAGCAGACGTCACGCAGCCTGCCGTCCAACAAGATGGGGATGGAAGAGTGCGAGTTCGCCGCGTGCCCGCAACCGACACTGCGGCTTACATGTGTACGCCATTTCAGTCTTTGGTGAACGCGCCGATAAAGGC
>JAKAXI010000232.1 GCA_021816665.1 Bacillota bacterium
TAATTGGCTGCGGTATACAAGGAAGTGCCGCCTTCGCGGCACTTCCCCCTTCAGTTAAATATCAGCCATCGACTATATGCAGATGAAGCAGGTTGAGTGCCTGTAAGACCTGCTGGCAAGATTCATCATCTAGCTCCGCAAGCGCTTGGGACAAATACGCGCGCCGCGCGTCAAGCACATCTTCAATTAACTGTTCGCCGGCAGGCAGCAGGCTGACATGCACCACTCGTCGATCAGTCTGGTCCCTCTCCCTGGCTGCAAGACCGGCGCGTTCCAAGCGATCAACCAGGTCCGTTGTTGTACTGTAGGCAAGGTACAAATGGGTTCCAAGCTCTCCAATCGTCAGCGGTCCCTTGCGGTTGAGGACAAGTAGTGCGTCGAACTGTGGCGGAGTCACGCCGTGTCCTTCTAGCAAAACTCGACCTTTTCGTCGAATGACGGTCGCGATTTCGCGCAGTTTTTGCTCAATCTCAAAGACCGACAAGGAGTACTCCGACGACATGGACAAACACCTCATTAGCTGCCCGCAACCCTACGGGTTCACCGGCAATGCCCCACTCTACGCCTTCTGATGCGTAAAAACCATGCCGTCATTTTATCATCGGCAACTTTGAGTGGTCAACGAGAGTGTTGATGCCTCGCACGATACACTAGTGACTCATGACAGCGACCCCTACAGTAATTGTAGGGGTGCCCGACACTCAAATCGCGATTTCACCCATTCGAACCAGTTCGACAACCGCCTGCGAACGGCCTTTTACATTTAACTTCTTCATCACATTAGAAATGTGATTGCGGACCGTCTTCTCGCTGACGAACAACTGGGCGGCAATTTCCTTTGTCGTTTTGTCCTGAACAAGCAGTTCGAAAACTTCACGCTCGCGATTCGTTAGCAGAGACTTGATGCGCGCGTCCTTGCCGGAAGACATCCTTTTATCCCTCCTTGTCTGTCGATGTACAAGAATGGGATACAGTCAGGGTATAGTATGTGATCCGGCATGGTCCCGTGCTGTCAAAAACAAACTTGGGCTGGCAGGTCTGGACGGGCCAATTCGGCGCCTGTTGTTGTCAGGCGGACAGACATGCGCCAAAGGCTCGTGATGAACGATGCTACGCCGTTACAACGATGCCAGCAGCGGTCAGTGCCAAGCGCACACGATTCGCGAAATTTACCGCATGCTGGCCATCTCCGTGAATGCAGATCGTCTCTGCCCGAACAGGAACGTCGATGCCGTCAAGCGCTCGCACCAGACCGTCTTGTGTCATGCGGATCGCTTGAGCAACAGACTCTTCAGCGTCTTCAATTAGAGCACGAGGGTCGCTGCGACTGACCAGCGAGCCGTCCGAGTGGTAACGTCGGTCGGCGAACACCTCACTCCGTGAAGCCAAACCGTAACGTTCAGCTGCTACAAGTATCTCAGAACCAGCGAGCCCCACGAGGACCAGAGAAGCGTCGACCTTTGCTACGGCGCGGGCAATGGCTGCAGCAAGTGGCGCTTGTTTTGCCGCCATGTTGTAGAGGGCACCATGAGGCTTCACGTGCTTAAGCACACCGCCGTAAGCACGCGTGACACCATACAACACACTCACCTGATACAGGACAAGGTCGTACGTCTCGTCTTCAGTCAACTCCATCACGCGCCTGCCAAATCCCAATCGGTCCGGCAGTCCCGGATGAGCCCCAACAGCAGTCCCCGCTGCCAACGCTTGCTCGACTGCTGTGCGGACGGTTGTCGGATCGCCAGCATGGAAACCGCAAGCGATGTTGGCAGATGTCACGACGCTCAGTAGTTCGCGATCCGCTCCAAGCTCGTACACACCGAAACCCTCTCCCAAGTCTGCGTTTAAGTCGACTGTGAGCTCCAAGCGACTGTGTTTGGCCTCGTTCATTTCAGTCCCTCCTCTCGACGCCTGTGCTGATGCTCTACCGTCGCTCCTCCAAACGTTTCCACAGTGCCACCTGAAGCTGGCGCAGGGCTCTTTGCGACTGTGCACGCAGCGCCAGTGATCGCTCGTGCGTGATCGGAACGAATCGGAGCGTTTCACCGGGCCGCACCTGAGCAAGCTGAGCCAAGTCGATCGCTGCTACAACGCCAATCACTGGGTAGCCGCCCGTTGTTTGTCGGTCTGCCAGGAGAACAGTCAATTGCCCACTATGCAAGCGTTGTAAAGCGCCGGTAACCACTGGTTTCGAGACTGGCTCCGTGCTCTCAACCATATCAATGGGTGCACTCTGCAATTGTATCCCCATTCTGTTTGCAGCAGGTGTAACGAGATAAACCTGGTTGTACAAGCGCTGGCGAGCTTCACTTGTCATGAATGGAGAGTCGGGTCCGGGAAGCACGCGGATCACGCGTTCCGAAACCGATTTCCCATACATCGCTCGACTCACTTGCCAAGACGGCCAAGTGACGTTACCTGCTGAGGCACTTCTCGCCAAGTTTCGAGCAAACCGCTCAGCCAAGAGAGTTTTCGGACCGATCTCGACCTCATCCCCGGCCCGCAGAGCATAGCCTGACAATCCCCCAAAGCCTGCGTATAGGTTCGTGCTCTTACTGCCGAGTAACAGCGGGATCCGCCAGGTCCCGGAAACTGCCAGATATGCGCGAGACCCCTGCTGCGCGTAGCCGACATGAATGGTGGCCCCCCTCGCAACCCAAAGCGGTCGCCACATGGGGACGGGTTGGCCATCCACGCGAACTGAGAACTCCCCTCCGCACACAGCTACCAACGCATCCTCGTCACAGTTCACTTCCGCCCCGCGGACGGTCATCTCAATTCCTGCCTCACCAGCTTCGTTTCCTACGAGGAGATTCGCCACCTGTAACGCGCGCGCGTCGATCGCGCCACCGGGGCCGATTCCGAAGTGTTGCCATCCGCTACGGCCAAGGTCCTGTATACTCGACAACAAGCCGCCCGATCGTATCGTCAGCTTCACGATGTAGCACCACACAACTCGTTATACTCTTCCTCTGAAATCGCCCGAAATCGAACGACGTCTCCTGCTGCAAGGAGCGTCGGGGGATTGGAGACCGGGTCAAACAGCCTGAGTGGGGTTCTCCCGATCAACTGCCACCCCCCCGGAGTTGCCAGTGGGTATACTCCAGTTTGCACACCTGCAATGCCGACACTTCCTGCAGGTATGGTCGGTCGTGGTGTAGCTTTGCGGGGAACTGCGATGCTTGTATCCATTCCTCCGAGATATGGGAACCCAGGGGCAAAGCCGATCATATAGACGGTATAGTCTGGGGCTGTATGAATCGCGATCACATCCGCTTGTGACATGCCTGTACAATTCGCTACGTACGGTAGATCAGGTCCTTGGTCCCCGCCGTAGCAAACGGGAATTTCCACCACGCGAACTGGCGTCACTGTGCTCTCTGCAGACGCGCGCACGATGGCTTCCAGTTTTGAAACCAGAGCAGACGCACGCACGGCGTCTGGATTGAAAACCACACTAGCACAGTCGTAGGCCGGTACGCATTCGATGACACCCGGAATCGCGCGCTGCGCGAGTTCGGTACAAAATTGTTGGATTTGCCTATGGATGCGAAGGTCGATCCCGTGACCGAACCGCACTAGAATCGCCTCGTCGCCGAATACGGTAAAGCGCGGATAGCTTGCCTCCACAACTTGGCCCACGTCGGTCACCCCCAGCGCGATGATTGCTATCATTATACCAATGCAACAGGGTGCCCCCTGACTCTGTCGGCCATAACCTCTCTGACTCCCGGTCGCTTAGCGCCACTCCGCCACTCACTTTGGCGCTTTGGCAGCGCTCGGCCGGTCGTGTTTTGCGCCGCTGTGTTGAACCTGCACGAGAAAGGTGTCTGTTGAACCGTTGTATGTTGCAACATTCTGCCAATATTACGCTATCCAACGGATTTATTTCCCATATCCCATTGACATCCAAGATTTTGTCACTATCATATCTAGTAAGGGCAACTCTACTGAAAGGTAGAGACGCAAAGCTACGGGCCTACAGCGAGTACTACTCGCCAGGGCAGCCGAGCTGCCGGACCCGAACCGTTAGAAGGGAGAATGATTCGTTATGAAAAAGTCAGTGTTCAGTTTCGTTGTTGGTCTCTTGACTTTAGC
>JAKAXI010000233.1 GCA_021816665.1 Bacillota bacterium
CCCGGACAACGTCGAACTGAAGGCCCAGTTGGCGTACCTACTGTGGATGCAAAAGCACCGCCGCAGGGCGCAGGCGTTGCTGCGCGAGGCGTTAGCGGGGGACCCTTACAACCAAGTAGCGCTGTACTACAAACTCCACATGGCCCGCGATCGACGCAGTCGGCAAGAGCGGGTGGAAGTGGTTGAACGTTTCATGCAGTCTGACGTCTCTGAAGTGGAGCGTTTGATGGTTATTGTCGTGAACCAGATTAAGGACAATCAGGTTCAGGCGGCACTCGAGACATGCCGGCAGGCGTATGTCATGGACCCGGCGAATGTCGCAGTCGAGCAGCAGTTGAAACGGCTCGAGATGGTGTGCCATCCGCTGTTCTTTCCGAACCGCCTGATCTCGCGCATCGGCCGCAACTTTTATCGCGTCCTTGTGTTTGTAATGTTGATTCCACTCACCCTCATACACTGGTGGCCTGTGTCTGTCGCGATATACGTGGTTCTGTTCATCATTGCGATTTGGTCGCGTTTGTCGAAACCGATGTACTTGTGGCTGGAGAGGAGACGCACCTAGCGTGGACAAAATTGAGCTGTTGCGGCAGTTGACAGCTGCCCACCCCGAGAACGCGCAGACGTGGTATTTGCTTGGCATGGAGTACGCGGAGGCTGGCGACATTGCTTTGGCTCTTTCGGCCTATGCAGAGGCTCTGCAACATGGCGCAGACGACCTCAAACCGTCGATCGCTGCCGCACTGGCACAGTTGTCGGCACGAGCCGGCAGCGACGGGGCAGGAACAGGCGCAGGCTCCGCGTCTGGCAGTGAAACGGCGCGCGCGTCTGGAGACAGCAGCGAGAGCGGAGACGAGCGGGATCGTCGGCAGCCTCTGACAGTGGGCTCGATGAGCGCCGATGCCGATGCCAATCACGGTCCCGACTACGGCGCTAAAGATCGCGCACGAACCCCTGGCATGGGCCTGCGCGTGCTGCAGGGCGGCGTGACGGAACTGCGCCGACCTGTGGAACCGAACCGCGTGACGTTTGCTGATGTGGGCGGCCTTGAGGACGTCAAGCGGTCGATCGACATGAAGATCATTCAGCCGTTCACGACACCTGGCCTGTTCACGAAGTTCAAGAAGAAAGTCGGCGGCGGCATTCTCCTGTACGGACCGCCTGGCTGCGGCAAAACCTTTATCGCTAGGGCGACGGCGGGAGAGTGTGGGGCGTCGTTCGTCAGCGTGCACATCAGCGACATCCTCGGCAAGTACGTCGGGGAGAGCGAAGAGAACCTGCACGCGGTGTTTACGACGGCGCGGGCGCAGCGACCGAGTGTCTTGTTCTTCGATGAGATCGATACGCTTGGTTACTCCCGGGCGAAGTCGACGTCGCAGCCAATGCGGGGCGTGATTGACCAGCTGCTGATGGAAATGGAAGGCGCCACGACGGACATGGACCGGATCCTCCTGATTGGTTCGACGAACACGCCGTGGGATGTCGATCCCGCCTTTAAACGCCCTGGCCGCTTCGACAAGCTGATCTTCGTCGCGCCCCCAGATTTGCCGGCTCGCGCGCACATCTTCCGGCTGAAGTTGGACGGCCGGCCACTTGGCCGCATCGACGTCGACGCGCTCGCGCGCCAGACCGACCTCTACTCCGGCGCAGACATCGAAAACGTCGTGGAGGTAGCGACGGAGCGGGTGATCAACGGGATCCTCGAAAGCGGCGTCGAACGCCCGATTGAGATGCGTGATTTGGAGGCAGCCATCGCCGACACCAAGCCGTCGACCGTGAACTGGTTGCGCACGGTGAAGAACTACGTCAAGTACGCCAATCAGGATGGCCAGTATAACGATGTCGAGGCGTTCTTGCGCAAGTACCGGAGCCTCTAGTCTGGGCGGGGCAAGTTCGGGAGGGAAGTCGCGACCATCAGGGGCGTGCACAATCGACCTTAGCCGCATAACCGTAATCGTCACGGCTGGGCTATTTTATCCGCGCGCATCTGCAATCCTCACGGCTGGGCTATTTTAGCCGCGCATAGCAGCTTATATCGCGATTTTGGGGGTGCGGCGCACTCAATAGGCCGCCCGGGGCAGCTTAAGTCGCATTTGGGGTTCTCTCAGCGCCCCAAAATGACTGATAGGGCGCTTTGGGCGGCTTATATGCTCGCTGATGCGGCCTAGAGACGCGAATAAGCTGTTGTGTACCGTAATGCGTGCGATCCGTCTGCGTGGTCCTGCTTCACCGGCCCGGATTAGCGTCCTGTGCCACTATCTGCCCCAGGTTTGCCCTTCGGATCCCGCTCGTTTCCCGGTTCCGCCCGCCTATTCCGCCTGCAACTCGTCCTCGTCTTCGAGGTAGAGGGTACGCGAGCTTTCGTCGTAGGCGAACAGCTCGGAGTAGCGGCCCCAGTCGATAATTGTGTCGAGTTGCCCCTCCGCCGCCTCAGAGCCGACGCTCTTGCGGATGACCTCGAGGAAAAACTCGCGCGGCATGCGGCGGTTGCGCTTGGACTCGAGCACCCAGCGGATGCGCCCGAAGATGGGAATGCGCGAACGCAGCTGCGTCTGGAACATTTCCTTGCGCTCGAGCACGTTCGTCGCGGCGAAGTCCTTGCCGACGTCCGTCAGCGAGATGTCGCCGTGGCTGACGTTGGCGAAACCGAGCATCTGCGCAGCTTCGACGAGCGGCAACAAGTCGTCGAGTTCGAACATCAGTTCATCCGCGAGTTTGTAGAGGTCCGACTTAATCTCGAGGTCGTCGAGCAGCTCCAGAAATCCGGTTAAGGCGCCCGACGGCACGTGCGGTAGCGGAGTGTATTTCTTCTGCGCCTCGCTCTTCTGGACACTTGTCGCCTCGTTGGCGCGGGAGTACGTCAAAATCGAGTAGATGCGGTCGACGAGCTTCGTGAACGCTTCATCCTTGCGCTCGCGCCAGTGCGGCAGCGTGATCTTGATATCGGCGATCACGGTCGCCGGGTCGCGGGAGAGCACGACCGCGCGGTCGGCCATGTACACAGCTTCCTCGATGCCGTGGGTGACCATGATGATCGACTTCGTCGGGATCTTCTTCTCGAGCCAAAGCTCGAGCAGGTCGCGGCGCAGGTTCTCCGCGGTCAGTACGTCTAGCGCAGAAAACGGCTCATCCATGAGCAGGATGTCTGGCTCCATCACGAGCGCGCGGCCGAGGCCGACGCGTTGGCGCATGCCGCCGGAGAGCTCGCGTGGGTAGGCGCCTTCGAAGCCATCGAGGCCAATCATGTCGATCACGTCAAGCGCCCGGCTACGTTTATCCGCCGGCGACAAGTCCTTGTAGCGCAGGCCAAGTTCCACGTTCTGCAGGACGGTCAGCCAGGGGAACAGTGCAAACGACTGAAACACCATGCTGACGCCGGGGTTCGCAGAAACCACAGGTTGGCCGAGGTAACTGACCGTGCCAGAGGTCGATTTCACTAGCCCCGCGATGATGCGCAGCAGTGTCGACTTGCCCGAACCCGATGGGCCCAGAATCGCCACGAACTCACCCTCGCTGATGGACAGGTCGATGTCCTGGAGCACCGTGACCTTTTGTTCCTCCGGCGCGTCGTAGCGCTTGCTGACTTCATTCAACTCGAGCAATACGCTCATCGTTCATCCCTCCATCAATCGAGGTGGAAGCGGTTTTCCGCCAAGCGGTGCATAGGCCGCCAAACGAAGTGGTTCACGAGAACCACGAATGCAGACATCACAATCAGCCCGACGATGAAGTCCGCCCAGTGGTGGTTGGCGGCAGTGATATCGAGAAACGAGCCAAGACCGGACGCGGCGTGCACGCGATTCTTCCAAGTAACGAATTCAGCGAGAATGCTCGCGTTCCACGCACCGCCGCTCGCAGTGATACACCCAGTCACGAGGTAGGGGAAGATGCTCGGCAAAATCAGCCGCTTCCAGCGTTCCCACCCGCGCAGCCCGAGTACTCTGGTCGCCTCTTTGAGGTCGTTCGGGATCGACATCGCCCCTGCGATCACGCTAAACAAAATATACCACTGCGTGCCGAGCATCATCAGCGGTACGGCGCCGATCTGAAAGAGATCGG
>JAKAXI010000234.1 GCA_021816665.1 Bacillota bacterium
GACACTAAGCCACTTCAAGGTGATGCCCCCTTTGCGATCGATGCGGGGCGCGCGAGGTCAAAAAGACCCCCGCGAATCGTCCCGCTCGCAGGAGCCATTATCCCGTCAGGGAGGTTAATGGTGAGCTCCATCACCTGCCCATCAGTATATGGGCGAGTGTTGTCCAGGATGCTTGTACACTTGCCGACATGTGAAATGGCTCCTGTGGACGAGCCACATCGGCGCGAACCACAGGAGCCATCATCCTTGACCTCACAAGGCATTCGTTCAGGTGAGCTCCATCACCAGGACTAACCGTTTGCCACTATGTTATGCTCGAAGCCACTGGTAAGTGAAGACGGGTGCCCGGACACACGGAGCATAGGTGTGCGCGTGCTTGGGCATGGTTAGACTGGAGTCGTGAAGGAAGGTGCCACTATGTCCACTTTCAAATCTTCCTCTCCAGGCGCGCAGTCGAGTTCGTCTGAGTCGCCTGTCGGGGTCCAGGTGGTACATGATCATAGCGGTGACAAGTCGGCTCAATCAGGAGTGCGGCGAAAACTGCGGAGCATACTGTGGGGTGCCGCAGTGATTTTGGTGGGCGCGTTGCTTGTTGCCGCCTTCTTTTATTTCGACCGAAACGACCAACTTTCACGACTCATTTTGGCGACTGGGGCGTGGGGCATCGTGATCTCGATTGTGGCTATGACGCTCTTCTGCATTATCCCGGTCCCGTCCGAGTTCTTGCTGGTCCTGAATATGAAGGTGTACGGTGTTTGGTGGGGGAGTCTTTTCAGTTGGACGGGTTCGATGCTTGGATGTATTGCCGTCTTCCTCATTGCGAGGTACTGGGCCGGTGGTCTACTGCGCCCATTTATCACTGACGAGCAGATGAGTAAAGTTGAAAAGTGGGTCGGTCATCACGGTGTGACGGGTCTGATTCTCGCTCGTATCGTGCCGTTGCCGTTTATTGTTGTCAACTATACGGCAGGCGTGGTTCGGTCTGTGACTCTCTGGAACTTCACGTGGACCTCAGCGGTCGGCGGCATCCCGTACTATTTGGGTGCGGCGTGCGTGTTCCTCGGCTTGTCTAGGCGATACATGCTGTGGTTGATTGTCGGAGCAGTCGCGGTCATCGGTGTGTGGGCGGTTGGCTACCTTTACAACCGCCACGCAAGTCGACTGCTGTGGTGGTCGCATTGAGAAGCGGTAAACGGGTCCGGTGGAAACAGACCCGTTCATGATTATTCGGATGGTTCGAATGTGCCTTCTAAGGACGATCCCGCTCGCTCGAGAGCTTGGATAGCCTGGTTCAACGCTTGAGAGTGTTCGAAATCTCTTCCTGTCTCGTCGAGAATCTGCTGTGCTAGTACAGCCTTCCACGCAGCATCTGCAAACAAGTCCGCGGCAAGCCGCAGGTCTGATTCGCCACTGTCCCCTTTTAACGTTTCAGGAGCTGTGTGGCTGTCGTCAGACTCTGATACATGAGCCAGGTTCAGCGTCATCAACTGTTCAAAGAGGACTTCATCCGGTAAGTGGTCCATGAACAAGACACCATTCAAGTGATCTACCTCGTGACACAAAATGCGTGCCTCCAAACCATTCATCATGACGTCCACAGGCGCACCGGCGGCATCCTGGGCGATGAGGCGAATCCGCTCTGGTCGCTTGACTTCCAACACCATGTCAGGAAAACTCAGACATGACTCGTAGCCACTGACTTCTCCTGTTCTTTCAACAACCTCCGGATTCACGAATGCCAAAGGGCCTGAACTGGTGTTCATCACAATGGCACGCACGGGCACCCCAATTTGCGGAGCTGCGAGACCAAGTCCGCGGTGCGCTTCCAGTGTGTCGAGCAGGTCGGTAAGCAACAGATTCACGTCTGTGCCAAACTCACGTACAGACTCACAGATTTCGCGCAACACCGGCACATCGCCTTGAACGATGGGGCGAACACTCATGAGTCTCATCTCACTTCCTCTCGTTCATCTCTCGTGTAGCGAATGCAGGGTAAATTGACTTTGCCCCTGCGATGCGCCTAGGCACAAATGCCCGTTTCTAGCTCTTCACGCCCAGCATAGGGTCTATGTGAGGGGGCGGAGGTCACATGATCAGAATTTTGTCGCAGTCGCAGGTACAGCGCTTGCGGATCGCGTGTGCCATTAACGCGGCTGCGCACCGAGCCGCCGCAGCAGCGGCACAGCCTGGAGCCACCACAAAGGCAGTCGAACAAGCAGCATTTGAGGAACTGACCTGTTGGGGTGGTGAACCATCGTTTATCACTGAAGCGGGTTTTCCATCTAGCGCCTGCATCTCTGTGAATGACGAGACAGGTCACGGGGTGCCGGGTAGCCGATACCTCCAAGAAGGCGACGTTGTCAAGGTGGACATCGGCGTACTCTATCAGGGAATGCACTCTGATGCGGCGCGCACCATCATCATTGGAGATGCCCCACCTCGGGTACACCACCTGGTAAGGACAACGGCTAATGCACTTTGGGCAGGCATCGAAGCAGCGCAGCCGGGCGGGAGACTGTCCGATGTGTCGTCAGCCGTTGCTGAGACAGTTCGTACTGCGGGACTGACGGTGGTCAAGTCTGCGTTTGGGCACGGCATCGGAGAATCACTACACGAAGAACCTAGCGTTGCTAATTTCGGTCCACCAGGTCTAGGCCCCATTTTGCGTCCGGGAATGGCGATTTGTATCGAACCGGTGGTCTGCGAGGGTATTGGGCTCGTAAAACGCCGAAGTGACGGTTGGACGGACGTGACCGTCGATGGGTCCTTAGCTGCCCACTTTGAGCACACGGTACTAATCACCGGCAGCGGTCCACAGGTGTTGACCGCGCAAGACCCCCGCGAAGCCAGTTTCGCGCCTTGCTGGGTGGGAGAGGGTGAGCCCATCGAACCTGGGATCTGGTGCCGGACCATGAGACCGGGAGAAGAACCTGAAGTGTTTCAGCAAGTGGCTGCTGTGATGGACCCAGTGCTGATTTCAGCATACGGACGCCGTGCCAAAGTTGACGAGGTATTAGGCGTGGCTGATAGCCAGGTGGTTGTCGTGGAGAGCGCAGTTGGAAAGAGCGGATGCGTTGTGCTTTCGCGAACAGGGGAATCGATGCACGTCCACGTGTTAGCAGTTGCAAAGTCGTTTCAGCAGAATGGCCTTGGCCGAAAAATCATGGAAAAGGTCGAAGCGATTGCGCGAGTTGCGCAATGTCGGCAAGTGACCCTGTGTGTGCAAACTTCCAATCCGCGGGCACAGTCGTTTTACACACGTCTGGGTTATGAGGTGGTCGGGCAGTCTTACGTCAATACACTGGACATGTACAAACGGCTGTGACGAATGGCTCTCCACAAAGACGGCTGTCTTCCCGCCATCGGTTGGGCCGGCAGCCGTCTCTGTGCACTTAGCCGCGACGTTCGCCCTGTGGCCTATGTTGCGCTGTAAATGGGATGTACGGCTGCTGCCCGGATTGCGAACCAGCCGGAGGCAGCCAACCGCGACGCTTTGCACCGTTGTGAGCGATTTTGAACAGTTCCCGAAGCCGTTCGTCTTGCGCCACCCCAAACGCGAGCGAGCCAAATTTGAGGACTGTGTCTACCTTCACGCCGCCCACCTCTCTTTGTCAACTGACCCTCTTTCTTTTTAGCGTATGCATTCAACCATCCGCTGTGTTGGACCTCTGCCTGAACTCCTGCAGCTCCTGAGTGCCAGAATACCCCCATGGCGCACAGACAGGTCTTGCATGGTTTCGTTGTCGATGATGCTATAATGAGAGTCGGTCTCTCACTGTAGCTTGCACGCCAGAGGCAAGAAACAGGATAATTGATAGGTCGGCCACCAACTGTTCGAACAGATTGCCATCTGGTTGTGTCTGGGCTGCCATGCACAGGTAGGTGTCAGGACGGAGGCGTACCACCTCGTGAGTGTTGACCTGAAACAGCAGTTTTCCAGGTATGTGACCTTTACGCGTGCGCAATGGGCGCCGTTGCGCGCTGCAACGCCACTGCCGCTCGATGAGGATGACCTGGAGCAGTTGCATGGACTGAATGAGCAAGTGTCAATGTC
>JAKAXI010000235.1 GCA_021816665.1 Bacillota bacterium
GAAACGTGCGCCGCGACGCAAACGACGAGCTAAAGAAAGCTGAAAAGGCCGGAGATGTATCGGAGGACGATGTACGTCGCGGGATGGAAAAGGTGCAAGCCTTGACAGATCGGCACGTAGGTGAGATTGATAAGATGACGGTGGCAAAGGAACAAGACGTCCTCGAGATCTGACAAGGATCGGCCTGCTTCGTAACACGTTGCGAACCGCCAAGCGGGGAGGGTGCAGCTTGCTCAACTTATTCCGGGGAAGGCGCAAGAGTGAGAGCGCAGACGGCCAAAGCGAAGCGCCAAAGGGTGAGCTGCCGCGTCACGTCGCCATCATTATGGATGGCAATGGGCGCTGGGCCCATCGCCGTGGGCTCCCCCGGATCGCGGGTCACCACGCAGGGATGAAGACTGTGCGAGAAGTGATCCGCGCGTGCGACGACTTTGGTATCCCGTGTCTGACCCTGTATGCGTTTTCTACAGAAAACTGGAAACGACCTGAAGGGGAAGTCGAGTACCTGATGCGACTTCCAGAGGAATTTTTTCGATCAGAGATCGATGAGCTTGTCGATCGCGGTGTTCAGGTTCGGTTTATCGGGGATACGACAAAACTCCCCACGCACACTCAGGAGACTGTCAGGCGTACTCTCGAGCGAACCAAAAGCAACCACGGAATGACGGTAAACTTTGCGCTCAACTATGGTGGTCGAGCTGAAGTTGTGGAAGCGGCTCGCGCCGTAGCGCGCGAAGTCGCCGCAGGGGTTTTGGATGCAGACGCGCTTGACGAAGACAAGTTTGCGGTACACCTGTCGACACAAGGACTCCCTGACCCAGACTTGGTGATCCGGACGAGTGGAGAAGTCAGACTGAGCAATTTTTTAATCTGGCAGGCTGCATACGCTGAGCTTTGGTTTACTGACGTCTTGTGGCCAGATTTCGACCGGGATCAGCTGCGGCAGGCCCTGACGGAATACACCGGGCGAATGCGCAGATTTGGTGGGCTGAAGTAGGTGGGGACATGCTGACACAGCGAATCTGGAGCGCGTTTTTGGCGGGATTTATCGTCCTGCTCGCCATTGTCTTTGGAGATGTGTGGGTCTGGAAGGCGGTTGTCTTTGTGGCAACCGTGATCTGCGTTGGCGAGTTCACCGTCATGCTCGGTGCCACGTGGAAAAGTGCGCTCGCGCTGTGGGTCTATTTGGTTGTGATCGCGGTTGAGTGGTGGCCGCACTGGCACCTGCCGATTGCACTAGAGGCGATGGTTGCGATCACGCTGTTGTTCCCTGTGGCCTGGCGGAACCGTGTCACGGTTTCCCAGGCCGGTACCACGTTTGTTGGAGCACTATACATAGGTTACGGTGGTCTGTCGCTGGATCTGTTGCGGGCGCTGCCGCACGGCCAGATGTGGTTGTGGTTGGTGCTCATCGCAGTGTGGACCACGGACACAGCTGCCTACTTTGGCGGTAAATTGTTCAAGGGCAACAAGTTGTGGCCGGACATCAGTCCAAAGAAGACCGTCAGCGGCGCGATCACTGGTTTTGTAGCTGCAGCGCTTAGTTCAGTCATCGTCGGCGTCATCTCCGTGCCTAGGCCGCATGTTCTTTCGCTTGCGCTGCTCGGTGCTGTCATCTCGGTCATCTCGCAGCTTGGCGACCTCGTGGAATCTGCCTATAAGCGATCAGCTGGTGTGAAAGATTCAGGTCGCTTACTGCCTGGTCACGGCGGCATGCTCGATCGCGTTGACGGCCTCCTCTTTGCCGCCCCCTTTGCTCTGTTCTTCATCACTGCAGCTCACGCTAGATGGTTTTTCTGACGACTGAGTAGAAAGGGGTCGAACGTATGGCGCGCACCCTCACTGTTCTTGGTTCAACTGGGGTTATTGGCACAAACACGCTTTCAGTAGTCGAGTCCATGTCCGCAGGCGAGTGGTCGGTTGTCTCACTTGCTGCTGGGAAAAACGTAGAAAAACTCGCGCAGCAAGTGCGTCGCCATCGTCCAAAGTTTGTCTCAGTCGCGGACGATACTGCGCTCTCGCAGTTGCGGGCGTTGTTGTCGGACTTCGACCAACTGCCTGAGTTCGGAGTTGGCGAAGTTGGTTTGAGTCAGGCGGCGGAGGTGCAGTCAGACGTAGTGGTCACGGGAATTGTGGGTGCGCTCGGGCTGCGCCCCACTTGGTTGGCGATTGCACGGGGGGCGACTATAGCGCTGGCGAATAAAGAGACGTTGGTTGCGGCCGGTGACCTCGTGATGCCGTTTGCTCGTTCCAAGGGTGCGCAAATTGTGCCTGTAGACAGCGAACACGCCGCGATTTTCCAGTGTCTTCAAGGCGCGGCGCCTTCGGAAGTGGCGCGGTATATCCTAACTGCCTCGGGCGGCCCGTTTCGCACGTGGAGTCTCAGTGATTTGGCACAGGCTAGTGTGGAAGCTGCACTTGCTCATCCCAATTGGGTCATGGGCAAGAAGATCACGATTGATTCCGCAAGCCTCATGAATAAAGGGCTCGAAGTCATTGAGGCGCACCATCTGTTTGCAGCCTCTTATGATAAAATCGACGTAGTCGTCCACCCGCAGAGCGTCATTCACTCGATGGTCGAGTACGCCGATGGGTCAGTGATCGCGCAACTGGGGGCGCCGGACATGCGAGTGCCGATTCAGTATGCTCTGACATTTCCTGTACACGAGAAAAGTTCTTGGCCGCGTCTGGACTTTACGGCGCTGTCGCAACTCACGTTCGAGAGTCCGGATACTGCACGTTTTCCAAGCCTGCGCTTGGCTTTCGAGGCTGGGCGTGCTGGCGGCTATGCGCCGTGTGTTTTGAATGCTGCCAACGAAGTCGCTGTGGAAGGATTTTTGCAAGGGCGAATGACGTTTCTCGGAATGGCGAGACTGGTAGAAGATGTTCTTTCAGTCTGTGCGCCAGGCCAGCCATCTGATTTGGACGACATTTTTGCGATGGATGATTGGGCGCGCAAGACTGCTCATAGGATAATGGAGAAGGGCGGGTGGACGAGTTGATCGTATTGAGCGTCCTCAAATCCATTGTCGCAATTGTCCTGGTGTTCGTTGTCAGCATCGTGATCCACGAGTATGGTCACTACATCGTGGCGAAGAAATCCGGTGTGGCCGTGCCAGCGTTTGCCATTGGGTTTGGTCCCAAACTGGTACGCTGGTTTCGCAATGGGACGGAGTTCTCTGTGCGCTTGTTTCTCATCGGTGGCATGGTTCAGTTGGCAGGGGAACTGCCGCAGGACGCGTTATTCCGAAAGGGAGAAGAGCTCGCTGTCGTGATCGACGAGGACGGTCGTATTATTGCAGTCGGAGAGCCGTCGGACCTTCCAAACGGGCAAGTCGCTACGTTGAAGGACCTCGACTTAATGCACCGAATGGAGATGACGTTAGTCACTGCGGACGGGGTGGTAACGTACCCTGTCAAGCCGCACGCAAAGTTGATGACAAGCGCGCGCAATTCGATGCCGATCGTCGAACCGCACGAGCAAGTGCTCGGTAAGCCGCTGTGGCAGCGGGCCGCAGTCATTCTGGCGGGGCCGTTCATGAATTTTTTGCTTGCAGGTGTGCTGTTCACGCTCATCAACATGCACAATGGTATCGGACTGAACACACCGACGCTCGGTCAGATTGTCCCCGGCTCAGCTGCTGCACAGGCAGGGTTGATGCAAGGCGACCGAGTAGAGTCTGTCAACGGGCGGCCAGTCTCTTCATGGATCCAATTGGTCCAGGTGATTCAGGCGGATAAGGGCAACCCGCCGCCGCCGCTGGCGATTGTAGTCGACCGGCAGGGGGCGACGAAAACGATCGTCGTAAAACCGCGACTAGTCACCTACGCAGGACAGCACATCCCGCAAGTCGGTGTCATGGAGCCAGTCACGAAAAACCCGGTGAGAGCGGTGAGCAGCGGCTTTTCCGCAGTCTACACGGACACGGTTCAGACACTGCACTTGTACGGACAGGTCGTGGCCCACCATCAGTATCAGGACCTATCTGGACCCGTTGGGATCGCAGACGTGATCAGTCAACAGGCTCAGTCTGGCGTCTGGCA
>JAKAXI010000236.1 GCA_021816665.1 Bacillota bacterium
CGATCTGAGTTTCGATGTTGGCAATTCCTGTTGCTCCGGCCTTTGCAGCGACCACGCATAGTACGGTGGCGGTAAAGCACGCCGTCTATTTGCGAAGCGGTCCACACCTCTATTCACCGAGGGTCGCTTTTGAAACGACTGGTACTGACTTGACACTCGACTCCGGCAGCACATACGCATTCTGGCACGTGACTAACTCCCAAGGTCGAACAGGCTACGTGGATCGCAGCGCTTACTATACCGCGCTTGTGTCTACAGCTGCAACGACGAGCACAACTGCCGCACAGGTTTCAGGCGGCAATGCCGTCTCCACACAGCTGCCGCCAGGGGTGCGGTACGACGCGTCCGTTCACGCAATTGCGCCACCGAACGCCACCAACCAGCAGAAGTTCAATGCTATATTGCAGGTCGCCAAAGCGCAGCTTGGCACGCCGTATGTTTGGGGGACAAGCAAGGACCGTGGTCAGGACAGCTTTGATTGTTCAAACTTCACGGCGTACGTGTATCACCACGCGCTTGGCTACAAGATGAGCGGAGCTTCTCAGACTCAGTATCACTCTGTAGGATGGGCCGTTCCGAAGTCCGCTATGCAGCCTGGTGACCTCTTGGTATTTGACCAAGGTGGACACGTCGGGATCTACATTGGCAATGGCGAAATGATCCAGGAAGGCGGCGGCCTCGGCAAAGTGGGCTACTTGAAGGTGTCTCCCGGATCGTACTGGTACAATCACCTTACTGTTGTGAAGCAGATGTATCAATAAAACGCCAACTCTGGACAACTGTCTATGGCCCGCAGCGGACTACACACTGCGGGTCTTTGTTTCATTCGAGCTGCTGTGATTGTGTCTATTAACTACCTGTGTTTCCACTCGTTTCATAGTGAATCAGCGTAGTTGCCATGTTAGCCTGAAATGGTGACGCCGAATCCTACTCATCAGGTACGGGGGAATGAAAGACCGGTGCAAATCAACTGCACCTTGGGGTGAAAGATTGCGAGGGCCAACCTTCGGCCCGAACCCGACAACTAACCCCGGAGGCGCAAGGAGGAGTACATGAATAAGAAGCTGATTGGCGCACTCATTGTGGGGACCTCGCTGCTGGGTATGCCATTTGTTCCGGCATTCGCGGCGACGACACAACACACGGTAGCTGTCAAACACGCCGTTTGGATGCGCGTCGGTCCGCACCTCTATTCAAGGAAAATCTCCCTCGAAGGTACTGGCGCGAGATTGAAACTTGATCTCGGAAGTACTAAATACTTCTGGCACGTCACGGACTCGCACGGTCGGACAGGCTATGTCTGGCGCGGCGCATACTACACGAAAGAATTGTCCACAGCGGCGACATCAGCCAGAAGTTCCACATTATTAAGTTCAGGCATCCAAGTTCCATATGCGAACACGGTGGACACAGCGTTGCCGCCGGGGGTGACTTACCAGCCATCCGTGCGCCCGCTCGCACCGCGCAACGATACGAATCAGCAGAAATTTGATGCTATCCTGCAGGTCGCCAAAGCGCAGCTTGGCACACCGTACGTGTGGGGGACAAGCAAGGACCGTGGTCAGGACAGTTTTGACTGTTCGAACTTCACGGCCTATGTCTATCACCATGCGCTTGGTTACAAGATGAGTGGTGCTTCCCAGACGCAGTATCACAAGATTGGTTGGCCAGTTGCGAAGTCGGCCATGCGACCAGGTGACCTCTTGGTGTTTGACCACGGTGGACACGTCGGGATCTACATTGGCAACGGTCGGATGATCCAGGAAGGCGGCGGTCTGCATAAAGTCGGATACCTGAAGGTATCGCCAGGCTCGTACTGGTACAATCACCTTACGGTTGTCAAGCGGATGTATTCATGAGAACCAGAGTTCTGCAAAGGGCTGTCCCATCAGGCTTTATAAGCCTCTTGGGACAGCCCGTTTTGCATTCAAGGCCCATTAGACGCTAGCTTGCTTGACGAGTGCGTTCCGCACGTGGTGGGCGCATTCAGTCAGTGCCTCCTTGGCACGTGGAACCCACGCACCAAAGTTGGCAAATCCATGGATGAGGTCTTCGAAATTCTTGCTTTCCACTGCGACCCCAGCCTTGCGCATGGCGTTGGCGTAAGAGATCCCGCAGTCGCGCAGGGGGTCGTAGCCGGCAGTCGCGACGAATGCAGGCGGTAACCCGGATAAGTCGTCGCTCTCCAGAGGGGCAAAGTGAGGGTTGTGTTGGTCCGCGTCTGACCGTTGATACTGTTCTCCGAACCACCGGATCAGGTCGGCAGTCAGGAAGTACCCTGTACCGTTTTCGATCACGGACGGGTCGTTTTCCGTGACGCCTGTAACCGGATAGAGCAGTAACTGATAAGCAATCTGTGGACCACCGCGTTCTTTAGCGATGAGGCAAGTGACTGCCGCGAGATTGCCGCCAGCGCTATCGCCAGCAACCGCAATGCGGGTTGTGTCCACGCCGAGTTCGTCAGCGTGCGCAACAATGTAAGCCAGGGCCTCGTAGGCGTCGTCGACTGGCTCTGGAAATTTGTGCTCAGGGGCGAGCCGGTACTCGACAGAGATGACGGCACAAGTACTCTCCTTGGACAGGGTGCTGCACACCCAATTGAACAAATCGAGGTCTCCGTAGACAAACCCACCGCCGTGGTAGTAGACAATTGTCGGCTGCGGCGTATCACCAGCTTCGTCCGGGACGTACAAGCGGGCTCGCAAAGTCCTCCCGGTGAGCGGTAGCTCAATGTCACGCACCAGGGCGAGGTCTACTGCCGGTTCAGCTGGGTGAGGTTGATTCCGAAATGTGTCCGGCGTCAGCCGATCCGTAGGCACTTGCGGCAGTGAGTTGAGTTGGTGTAACACCATCTGCATGGTAGGGTCAAGCGGCATCGGGAAGGTCCCCCTTGTACAACTGTCTGATCCTGGTCCTGCAAGCACAACGATGTGTCACTGGGTGTCGTACTCGTATGATGTCGGGTACAGGTGCAATCCCGGGTTTTTCTCCGTCACCCAGCGCAGGGAGAAATCGTCAGCAAATAACATGACGAGGCGGTCACCTGTATCTTCAACGACCATACACGAGGCTGGGTCGTAGTTAATGTCTCTGGGATCGACTGGAGATAGCCATCTGGCATATTGATACGGTAAGTGCGATAACTGCGGCGCAGCGCCATATTCGGATTTGAGCCGATACTCGAATACCTCGAACTGGAGCCGACCGACGACGCCCACAATCAGGTCGCCAGTGCGGTTGGTCATCCTGAACAGTTGGATCGCGCCTTCTTCGCTTAACTGTTGCAGCCCCTTTTGGAACTGCTTGTGTTTCAGCGTATCGGCGCTCGTGACGCGCGCGAAGTGTTCGGGAGAGAACGCTGGTACGGGCTCGAACGAAAAGCGGCCAGATTCACAGAGCGTATCGCCGATCTGGAACAAGCCCGGGTCGTGCAGTCCAATGATGTCGCCAGGGTAGGCTTCCTCGACGGTGTTCCGATCTTGGCCGAAGAACATCTGCGACTGCGTCAAATTAATTTTGCGGTCAAGTCGCACGTGGGTAACCGTCATACCGCGTTCAAAACGCCCAGAACAAACGCGCAAGAACGCAACGCGATCGCGGTGAGCGGGATTCATATTGGCCTGAATTTTGAAGATAAAACCTGCGAATGGCGCATCGGTGTCGACTGGTTGTCCGTCGACTGTCTTGCGCGGAGTGGGCGCCGGCGCCATCTGCGCAAAGTCCCGCAGAAACGTCTCGACGCCAAACTGTGTAATGGCGCTGCCGAAGTAGACTGGTGTCAATTCCCCTTTTGCGACGAGGTCGCGGCGAAATTCATCGCCGGCGACATCGAGTAACATGACTTCTTCAGCCAACTGCTCGGCTGCGGCTTCTCCAATAAGGTTCGCGACAGCGGCGTCTTCTACCCCTTCAGTCATGAATTTCGCGGGCTTTTCCTGACGACCGCGGAATTGTTCAAATTCATGTCTCAGGCGGTGATAGACGCCTTGAAAGGTGCCGCCCATGCCGACTGGCCAGGTCACAGGATAGG
>JAKAXI010000002.1 GCA_021816665.1 Bacillota bacterium
GCGATCTCGAAGCCCGTTCGTCACCGGCATGGCCTTTAAACGTCCGGGTAGGTGCAAACTCACCCAGCTTATGGCCGACCATGTCCTCGCTGACATAAACCGGCACGTGCTTGCGACCGTCGTGTACGCCGAACGTGTGTCCCACAAACTGAGGGAAAATCGTCGAGCGACGCGACCACGTCTTGATGACCCGCTTTTCGCCGCTGGTGTTCATGGCTTCGACTTTCTTCATCAGGTAATCGTCAACAAACGGCCCCTTCTTCAAAGAGCGTCCCATGTTCGAGTCCTCCTTTCTTGAGCCGGAGCGAGCTGATACGCTCTGCCCCATGCCCAAACTACAGCCGAATTACTTCTTGCGCCGCCGGACAATGTACTTGTCAGTCGGGTGATTTTTCTTTCGAGTTTTCTTGCCTAGGGTCGGTTTGCCCCAAGGCGACATAGGCGACTTGCGTCCTACAGGTGCGCGACCTTCACCACCACCGTGCGGGTGGTCGACCGGGTTCATAACAACACCGCGGACCGTCGGGCGCTTACCCATCCAGCGGGAGCGTCCAGCTTTGCCGACATTGATGTTCTCGTGGTCGAGGTTACCGACTTCGCCGATGGTTGCGCGGCACTCCACACGCACCAATCGAACTTCGCCAGACGCAAGGCGAAGTGTCGCATACTCCCCTTCGCGAGCCATCAACTGAGCAGAACCACCTGCGGAACGAGCGATCTGACCGCCCTTGCCAGGCTTCATCTCGATGTTATGCACTACGGTACCGACCGGAATGTTCGCCAGCGGCAACGCGTTGCCGGGGCGAATGTCCGCTCCAGGACCGGACATCACCGTGTCACCGACTTTCAAGCCGTTGACCGCGAGAATGTAGCGCTTCTCGCCATCGGCATAGTGCAACAGCATGATGCGCGCTGAGCGGTTCGGATCATACTCGACCGTTGCAACCTTGGCCGGGATCCCATCTTTGTCACGCTTGAAGTCGATAATGCGATACTGACGTTTGTGTCCGCCACCCTGGTGGCGAACCGTGATCTTGCCTTGGTGGTTACGTCCAGCGCGCTTCTTCAGCGGCGCTAGAAGCGACTTCTCAGGCTGATCGGTGGTCAGCTCTTCGAAAGTCGATACAGACATAAATCGCCGTCCCGGTGAAGTTGGGCGATGTTTTTTGATGCCCACCGTCAGAACCTCCCTTTCCTCGTCCGAGCGAAGCCCGGACCCTCATGACGCGACGAGCAGAACATTGACGCGCCTCGGTTTATGCCTCGCCGAAGATCTCGATCGACTTGGAGTCCGGCGTCAGCTTCACAATCGCCTTTTTCCACTCCGACGTATAACCCACATTGTTGCCTACGCGCTTCTTTTTCGCCGGCACAATCATCGTGTTGACCTTCTCAACCTTCACGTCGAACAATTTCTCAACAGCTTGACGGATTTCCGTCTTGTTCGCCCGCCGGTCAACCTCGAATACGTACTGGTTGTTGTCCATCAGTCCCGTAGACTTCTCAGTGACAACCGGACGCTTAATCAAATCCCGTGGATCCATCAGGCGAACACCTCCTGCACTTTCGCGATGGCGTCCTGTGTCAGGACCAGCGTCTCATAGCGCAGCAGGTCGTACACATTCACACCGTTTGCCGCGACGTATTTAATTCCCTGCAGATTGCGTGCAGAGCGGCTTGCAGCCTCTACAACCTCCGCATCGACAATCAAAGCTCTCCCGAGCTCAAAACGCTTCATCAGCGCCGCAACATGCTTAGTTTTGGCTTCGGGTAAATCAAGCTTGTCGAGCACAACAACGCGACCATCATCCACCTTGGACGACAGCGCGCTGTACAAGGCAGCCCGACGCACTTTGCGCGGAACGCTGAACTTGTGAGACCGCGGCGTGGGCCCAAAGACAACACCGCCGCCTTTCCACTGCGGCGAACGAGTGCTACCCTGACGAGCGCGACCTGTCCCTTTTTGACGCCATGGCTTGCGGCCACCGCCACGCACTTCGGACCGTCCTTTTGTATCGTGGGTACCCTGTCGCTGTCCGGCGAGGTACATGCGAACCACTTGATGCATCAAGTCCGGACGAACCGGCGCTGCGAATATCCGCTCATCGAGCTCCACTTCACCGACCTGTTCTTTATTCACGTTGTACACTGGGACTTTCGGCATGTGCTTGCCCTCCTTTCTCCGTTACTTCGCTTTCTTCGCAGACCGGACGGTCACAAATGAGTTTTTAGGACCCGGAATCGCTCCCTTGATGAGAAGCAGATTGCGATCTGCATCCACACGGACAACGACCAGGTTTTGCACAGTAGTACGCTCGCCACCCATGCGCCCCGCCATCGTCTGGCCCTTAAACACGCGGTTCGGTGCAATGGCACCAAGCGAGCCGACTCCGCGGTGATATTTCGAACCGTGAGCCATCGGACCACGCGCCTGATTGTGACGCTTCACCGGTCCAGCGTACCCTTTGCCCTTCGACGTCCCAATCACATCGACAACTTCGCCTTCCGCAAACACATCGGCACGCAGTTGTTGACCTACCTCATACACCCCAAGGTCTACTCCACGAAACTCGCGCACAAAGCGTTTGGCAGCAGTGTCCGCCTTTTTCGCGTGACCCTGCTCCGCCTTCGTTGCGCGGTTCGGCTTCTTGTCAGCAAAACCAATCTGAATAGCCTCATAGCCATCGACCGCTACGTCCTTCTTCTGCAAGACGACGCAGGGGCCAGCTTCGATCACAGTAACCGGAATGACGGTTCCGTCTTCCGAGAACACCTGTGTCATCCCGAGCTTTCGCCCCAAGATGCCCTTCATAAACGCACCTCCCAGCACTCCAAACGAGTTCTAGCGCCCACTTTGAGCGTCGCACCGGCCTTCTCGTAGCAACGGCACCACGCATATCGCGAGGCGCTCCCAAGCAGATTACAGTTTAATTTCAATGTCGACACCAGACGGCAGGTCGAGCCGCATCAGCGAGTCTACCGTTTGTGGCGTTGGATTCACAATGTCAATCAGACGCTTATGCGTCCGCATCTCGAATTGCTCCCGCGAATCCTTGTACTTGTGCGGGGCACGCAAGATGGTATAGACCGTCCGCTCCGTCGGCAACGGAATCGGTCCAGCAACGCTGGCACCCGAACGACGGGCGGTGTCCACAATCTTCTCTGAGGATTGATCGAGGATTTGGTGATCATAAGCCTTGAGTCGGATCCGAATCTTCTGCTTCGCCATATGTTTTCCCTCCTTTGTCGCCCAATGATTTGGACATACTCCGCAGAAATTCCCCTCAGTGGTGCCCCATATGGCTGTGGACACATGAGCAACCTTCTGCCTCATCGCTGTCAGAGACCAACATTCGAAATTATACTAGACGTGTACCTCGAAAACAAGAGTAAATTCGACTTTTTGCCCAGATAATTAAAAGGAGTCGTCTGCGGCAGCTTAACTGCCTTAGACGACTCCCGTTTTCAAACTGCAAAGCAGCTCAGCAATTACTTCGAGATGTTGCTCACAACGCCAGCACCGACGGTACGGCCGCCTTCGCGAATAGCGAAGCGCGTGCCTTCCTCAAGAGCGATCGGAGCGATGAGCTCCACGTCCATCGTGATGTTGTCGCCAGGCATCACCATTTCAGTGCCTTCCGGCAACTGACAAACGCCAGTGACGTCGGTCGTGCGGAAGTAGAACTGCGGGCGGTAGCCGTTGAAGAACGGAGTGTGACGTCCGCCTTCTTCCTTCGTCAAGACATAAACTTCCGCCTTGAAGTTGGTGTGCGGCTTAATCGAACCCGGCTTTACAATGACCTGACCACGTTCGATGTCCTTGCGCTCAACGCCACGGAGCAGCGCGCCGATATTGTCACCAGCCTGCGCCGAGTCGAGCAGTTTTCGGAACATCTCGATGCCGGTTGCAACCGTCTTGCGGTTCGCTTCCTGCAGACCGACGATTTCGACTTCATCGCCAACCTTCAGCGAACCACGCTCCACACGGCCAGTTGCAACGGTGCCGCGACCGGTAATGGTGAAGACGTCCTCAACAGGCATCAGGAACGGTTTGTCGACATCGCGCTCTGGTGTCGGAATGTAGCTGTCGACAGCGTCCATCAGTTCGTCGATAGCCTTCAGGTAATTGGCATCTCCTTCGAGCGCCCTCAGCGCGGACCCGCGAATGACCGGGATGTCGTCGCCAGGGAAGTCGTACTCAGACAGCAACTCGCGCACTTCCATCTCGACGAGTTCGAGGAGTTCTTCGTCGTCGACCATATCGCACTTGTTCAAGAACACAACAATGTACGGAACGCCGACCTGACGAGCGAGCAGGATGTGCTCACGAGTCTGAGGCATCGGGCCATCAGCAGCGGACACAACCAAAATTGCACCGTCCATCTGCGCCGCACCGGTAATCATGTTCTTCACGTAGTCAGCGTGCCCAGGGCAGTCGACGTGAGCGTAGTGACGATTATCCGTCTCGTATTCGACGTGTGCTGTATTAATGGTAATACCGCGCTCGCGCTCTTCCGGAGCCTTGTCGATCTCGTCGTACTTCTGCGCCTGGGACAGACCCTTCGACGCTTGGTGCGTGGTGATGGCAGCTGTCAGAGTGGTCTTGCCGTGGTCGACGTGACCAATCGTGCCGACGTTAACGTGCGGTTTGCTGCGGTCAAATTTTGCTTTTGCCATTAAGTGTCAACTCCTTTGCTTTATTCACCCTTGTTCTTGGAGATAATCTCCTGTGCAATCGACTTCGGTACTTCCTCGTAGGAATTGAATTCCATCGAGTAAGTGCCCCGTCCCTGCGTCCGTGAACGCAGGTTCGTCGAGTAACCAAACATCTCAGCCAGTGGCACATAGCCGCGGATGACCTGCGCGTTGCCGCGCGCCTCCATGCCTTCCACTCGGCCACGGCGAGAGTTGATATCGCCCATGATGTCACCCATGTACTCTTCCGGAACTGTGACTTCGACCTTCATGATCGGCTCCAGAATCACAGGACCAGCCTTTACAGCGCCCGCCTTGAACGCCATCGAACCAGCTATTTTGAAGGCCATTTCGGAAGAGTCAACGTCGTGATACGAACCGTCATAGATAGTGGCTTTCACGTCAATCATCGGGTATCCTGCCACAACGCCGTTCTGCATAGCCTCGTGGATACCTTCATCAACGGCAGGAATGTACTCTTTCGGAACCACACCGCCAACGATTTTGTTCTCGAACACGTACCCCTCGCCGCGTTGCAATGGCTCGAGGATGATCTTGACGTGACCGTACTGACCGCGGCCACCAGACTGACGAACAAACTTGCCTTCCTGTTCGACGCGCTGGCTGATGGTTTCCTTGTAGGCGACCTGCGGACGGCCCACGTTACACTCAACCTTGAACTCGCGTTGCAGGCGGTCGACGATAATCTCCAAGTGGAGTTCGCCCATGCCTGAAATGATCGTCTGGCCAGTTTCCGGGTCAGTGTTCGTGCGGAACGTCGGATCCTCTTCCGTCAACTTGCCGAGTGCGATGGCCATCTTATCTTGGTCCGCCTTCGTCTTCGGCTCGATTGCAACGGAGATAACCGGATCAGGGAACTCCATCGACTCAAGAATAACGACATTCTTCTCGTCGCACAGCGTATCACCGGTCGTGGTGTCCTTCAGGCCGACAGCTGCCGCGATGTCACCCGCGTACACAGTTTCGATCTCTTCCCGGTGGTTGGCGTGCATCTGAAGAATACGCCCAATGCGCTCACGCTTGCCCTTCGTGGAGTTGAGAACGTACGAGCCGCTGTTCAGCGTACCAGAATACACCCGGAAGAAAGCGAGCTTACCCACGAACGGGTCCGTCATGATCTTGAACGCCAGGGCGGAAAACGGCTCTTCGTCGCTCGAGTGACGTTCCACGTCCACACCGTCCGACGTCACGCCCTTGATCGGCGGTACGTCAAGCGGCGACGGCAGGTAGTCCACGACGGCGTCCAGCATCGGCTGAACACCTTTATTCCGGTAGGACGATCCACACAGAACCGGGAACAATTCGACGCTACATGTCCCCTTGCGGATCGCGGCCTTCAGCTCGGCGACCGTAATCTCCTCACCTTCGAGGTACTTCATCATCAAGTCCTCGTCCACTTCCGCCGCAGCTTCAATCAACTGTACTCGATACTGTTCCGCGAGCTCCTTCATGTCTTCCGGAATCTCACGGCTCTCAGCCGTTGTACCGAGGTCGTCCGTGTAGATCACCGCGTGGTTTTCCACAAGGTCGATCAAACCAACAAAAGAGTCTTCTGCACCAATCGGGAGCTGAATCGGAACCGCCTTCGCGCCAAGACGCGTGCGCATCTGTTCAACACAGGACAAAAAGTCCGCGCCGATAATGTCCATCTTGTTGACGTAAGCAATACGTGGCACGTGATACTTGTCAGCCTGCCGCCAGACGGTTTCTGACTGGGGCTCCACGCCGCCTTTGGCATCAAATACGCCACAGGCGCCATCGAGCACGCGCAGTGACCGTTCAACCTCAACAGTGAAGTCAACGTGTCCCGGGGTGTCGATGATGTTGATGCGGTGATTCTTCCACTGAGCGGTCGTCGCGGCGGAGGTGATGGTGATACCGCGCTCTTGCTCCTGCACCATCCAGTCCATCGTCGCGGCGCCATCGTGAACTTCACCGATTTTGTGGACACGGCCCGTGTAGAACAGAATCCGTTCCGTCGTCGTTGTTTTACCAGCATCGATGTGCGCAATGATCCCGATGTTCCGGGTCTTCTCTAACGAAAATTGACGTGCCAAGGAGCACCCTCCTTCCATTCAGATTCGTTGTTGCCAGACTTACCAAGGGTGCACACACACCAATCCCTACCAGCGGTAGTGGGCAAACGCCTTGTTGGCTTCCGCCATGCGGTGCGTGTCTTCCTTCTTCTTCACAGCGCCGCCTGCGTTGTTGGACGCGTCAAGCAATTCGCCAGCAAGCTTTTCTTGCATCGTCTTTTCGCCGCGCAGACGGGCGTAGTTGACGAGCCAGCGGATGCCAAGGGTGATGCGACGATCGGTCCGAACTTCCACCGGCACCTGATAGTTGGAACCACCGACTCGACGCGCCTTGACTTCGAGGACCGGCATGACGTTGCGCAACGCAGCCTCGTACACTTCCATCGGGTCTTTGCCTGTGCGCTCGCGGATCGCGTCGAACGCGCCATACACAATACCCTGTGCAACACCTTTCTTGCCGTCATACATAATTTTATTGACCAGGCGAGTCACCATACGGTTTCCGTAGATCGGATCCGGCATCACATCACGCCTGGGGATTGGGCCTTTTCTCGGCATCGTTCCGCCTCCTTTCGATTAAGACTTCTTCTTCGCGCGCTTCGCGCCGTACTTGGAGCGAGCCTGTTGACGGTCTTTGACACCCGCGGTATCAAGTGCACCGCGCACGATGTGGTAGCGAACGCCTGGCAAGTCCTTCACACGTCCACCGCGAACGAGCACGACAGAGTGCTCCTGCAGATTGTGACCAATGCCAGGGATGTAGGCTGTCACTTCAATCTGGTTCGTCAAACGCACACGTGCGTACTTGCGCAGCGCTGAGTTCGGCTTCTTCGGTGTCATCGTGCCTACACGAGTGCACACACCGCGTTTTTGCGGTGACGGAAGATCCGTCTGGTCCTTCATGAAGCTGTTGTAACCTTTCTGCAGTGCCGGTGCCGTCGACTTCTTGTCGATGGCTTTGCGCCCTTTACGGACGAGCTGGTTCATCGTCGGCATCACTGCACCTCCCTTCAAATTGTCAGCGACCTTGTCACTGCGCCGTTTCTCATGTCCACAGAGCCTGGTGGTTCGCGAATGGGCAGACGAGCCCTCATCCGTTTAGAGCGCATACGAAACCCCGCCAACGGAATAGCCGGGGCACGTTTCCTGGTTACTGCAGCCTCAGTCCTTGAGAATTGCCGCCGTCGCCGCACCCACTTCAATACCGCACGCCTTGCCCAGCAGTTTCATGGAATCCACCCAGCACACCGGAATACCCTTCTGCTGCGCAGTTGTGAGAATGGGACGAATGACGTGGTCTTCTGCGTCCTTCGCTACAAATAACTCGGTGACAATCGACTGTGCAACCGCCTTAGCGGTCTGGTTGGCTCCAATGGTTTTCTTGCCTGCCAAGCGAATGCGGTCGAGTGACATCGCTGGGCCTCCCCGAGAGTACAGACCATGCCCAAGGCACACTCAGAGATTCTATCATCCGTGAGAGCGCGGTGTCAACTTCCAAGAGGCCACCAGTTTCTTGTCATTGCCTGTTCTTTTCATAACAAACCTGGGGCGACACCATGCCGCCCCAGGCGTGATGGTTCTCTTACTCCGGCACAGAGACAGCGTCTCCTGCTTCTTTCACCGATTCGGCCGACGGTCCCACCGTCTCGTCATCCGGACTCACCGTTTCGATGTGACGGTAGCGAGACATACCTGTGCCAGCCGGGATCAACTTTCCGATAATCACATTTTCCTTCAAACCGAGCAGCCTGTCTACCTTGCCCTTGATGGCAGCTTCCGTCAGCACCCTCGTCGTCTCCTGGAAAGAGGCCGCAGACAGGAAAGAGTCTGTTTCAAGCGATGCTTTGGTAATGCCGAGCAGCGCAGGCCGTGCCACCGCGGGCTCGCCGCCACTAAACAGCGTCTGGCGGTTTGCTTCCTCGTAATCGAACAAATCGACATACGTCCCCGGCAACAGCTCAGTGTCTCCGGCGTCGAGAATGCGCACTTTGCGCAGCATCTGCCGGACCATGACCTCAACGTGCTTGTCGTTGATATCCACCCCTTGCAGGCGGTAGACGCGCTGCACTTCGCGAAGCAGGTAGTTTTGCACGCCCTGCAAGCCCTTCACCCGCAGCATCTCTTTCGGGTCAACCGAGCCTTCAGTCAGTTCGTCGCCCGCTTCAACCTGCTGTCCCTGTGACACACGGATTCTCGACCCGTACGGAATGGCGTAAACCTTGACTTCACTCTCGCCTGTCACTTCGACTTCCCGCTTGTCTTTCACTTCGCGGATGTCCGAAATCACGCCATCGAACTCTGTAATGACCGCTTGACCTTTCGGATTGCGCGCCTCGAACAACTCCTGAATACGTGGGAGACCTTGTGTGATGTCGTCACCCGCAACACCGCCGGTGTGGAACGTACGCATCGTCAGCTGGGTGCCAGGTTCCCCGATTGACTGTGCAGCGATGATGCCGACTGCTTCACCAATCTCCACCATTTGCCCCGTCGCCAAGTTGCGACCGTAGCAGCGAACGCAGACACCGTGCCTTGTACGACAGGTCAGCACAGAGCGAATTGTAACCTCTTTGATCCCAGCGTCCACGATGCGAGTCGCCATGTCAGCTTCGATGATTTCGTTTTTGCCGACAATCTTTTCGCCCGTGTTCGGGTCGATGACGTCCTGGAACGCAATTCGTCCTTCCAGCCGGTCTGCCAGATCCTCGATGATTTCCTTGCCATCGCGGATTTCCACGACACGCAGGCCCTTGTCGGTGCCACAGTCGATCTGCCTGACGATTGTGTCCTGCGCAACGTCGACGAGGCGGCGTGTCAGATATCCCGAGTCTGCCGTTCGCAGCGCCGTGTCGGCCAATCCCTTGCGAGCACCGTGCGTCGAGATGAAGTACTCGAGGACTGTCAGTCCTTCACGGAAGTTCGATTTGATCGGCAGTTCAATGATGCGGCCAGACGGATTCGCCATCAGTCCACGCATACCGGCCAGCTGTGTGATCTGTGAGTTGCTGCCTCGAGCACCGGATGTAGCCATCATGTAGATGGAGTTAAACTCATCCATGCTGGTCATCAGGGTCTGCGACAGTTTTTCTTTCGCCTCAGTCCAAATCTGGCTGAACGAGACGTAACGCTCTTCTTCCGTGATCAAACCGCGGCGGTACTGCTGCATCAGGCGGTGGTCTTTTCCCTCAGCCTCCGCGATGATCGTGTGCTTCTCTTCCGGCACGATGATGTCAGCGACGGAAATCGTGATGCCTGCCCTGGTGGAATAATGAAAGCCAAGCCGCTTCACGCGGTCGAGAATCTCACTCGTAATGGTGGTGCCATACCGCCTGAAACACTCGCCGAGGATGTTCCCGAGATCCTTTTTCACGATCGGTTTCGGAATCTGACGGTATTCCACTCGTTCACGCACGTCCACGCCCTTTTCAAAAATGAACGTGTCGTTTGGCGCGCCTTCGAGCAGGTTGCTCTTTGCAGCCGAGTTCAGATACGGGAAGTCAGCCGGGAACACTTCGTTGAAAATCAGTTTGCCAGGCGTCGTGATCAACATCGCCTCATGCTGCACCGGAGTAAACGACTTCTTCCCGAGTACACGCGCCGGGATCACGATGCGCGAGTGCAACGTGACCTCTTGATGCTGCAACGCCATGTGCACTTCGTTCGGGTCAGCGAACACGCGACCTTCGCCAGGCGCTTCCTTCTTCTCGATCGTCAGGTAGTACGGGCCAAGCACCATGTCCTGCGTCGGCGTGACGACCGGTTTGCCGTCCTTCGGGTTCAGGATGTTGTGCGCAGCCAGCATCAACAGGCGGGCTTCCGCTTGCGCTTCGGCGGACAACGGCACGTGCACAGCCATCTGGTCGCCGTCAAAGTCGGCATTGTAAGCCGTACAGACGAGCGGGTGCAATTTGATCGCCCGACCTTCGACAAGGATCGGCTCAAACGCTTGAATGCCCAGACGGTGCAGTGTCGGAGCGCGGTTCAACAGCACCGGGTGCTCCTTGATGACGTCCTCCACGACGTCCCACACTTCCGGAGAGACACGCTCAACTTTGCGTTTTGCGCTCTTGATGTTGTGAGCGAGACCACGTGAGACCAGTTCTTTCATGACGAACGGCTTGAACAATTCAAGCGCCATTTCCTTCGGCAGACCACACTGGAAGATCCGGAGTTCCGGACCGACGACAATGACGGAGCGGCCCGAGTAGTCAACGCGTTTGCCGAGTAGGTTTTGGCGAAAACGGCCCTGTTTGCCTTTGAGCATGTGCGACAGCGACTTCAGTGGCCGGTTGCCAGGTCCAGTGACCGGGCGGCCGCGGCGACCGTTGTCGATCAGAGCGTCAACCGCTTCCTGCAACATGCGCTTTTCGTTCTGAACAATAATGTCCGGAGCGCCAAGGTCGAGCAATCGCTTCAGGCGGTTATTCCGGTTGATCACTCGACGGTACAGGTCGTTCAGGTCAGACGTTGCAAAGCGCCCACCATCAAGTTGCACCATCGGGCGCAGGTCTGGCGGAATGACCGGCAGAGCTTCGAGAATCATCCAACTCGGGTGGTTGCCCGAGTTGCGGAACGCCTCGAGCACCTCCAAGCGCTTTATCGCGCGGTTGCGACGCTGGCCCTGTGCGGTGCGCAGTTCCTCTTTCAACGTCTCAACTTCGCGGTCGACGTCGATGTCAAGGAGCAGTTTGCGAATGGCTTCCGCACCCATGCCAGCCTGGAAGGCATAGCCGTACTTTTCCCGATACGAACGGTACTCCTTCTCTGTAAGGAGTTGCTTCTTTTCCAGCGGCGTATCGCCCGGGTCTGTCACCACGTAGGACGCAAAGTAGATGACTTCTTCGAGTGCACGCGGTGACATGTCCAGCACCAAGCCCATACGGCTCGGAATGCCTTTAAAGTACCAGATGTGTGAAACTGGCGCGGCCAGTTCAATGTGCCCCATGCGCTCGCGGCGCACCTTGGCCCGGGTAACTTCTACGCCACAACGGTCACACACGACGCCCTTGTAACGAACGCGCTTGTACTTACCACAGTGACACTCCCAGTCCCGTTGTGGACCAAAAATCCTCTCACAGAACAAACCTTCCTTTTCTGGCTTGAGCGTTCTGTAGTTAATCGTTTCCGGCTTCTTGACTTCACCGTGTGACCACGAGCGGATTTTTTCCGGCGAGGCCAACCCAATTTTCATAAACTCGAAGTTGTTGACATCCAGCAAGGAGCACCCTCCCTTTTTGTTCAGCGAAACGGCCGAGTGTTCTAGTTGCGCGTGTCACCCGAACACGGCTGTCAGTCCCCCACTTCGTGCATCTCGAGGTTGAGGTTCAACTTTTCGCCGCTATCCTCTTCCTCATCGCTCTCCCGCATGACGATCTCCTGCTCATCCTCGCTGAGGATCTTTACGTCCATACCGAGGCTCTGCAGCTCTTTGATCAACACCTTGAACGATTCCGGCACGCCAGGTTCTGGTACGTTCTCGCCCTTAACGATAGCCTCATAGGTCTTCACGCGGCCCACCACGTCATCCGACTTGACGGTAAGAATTTCTTGCAGCGTGTAGGCGGCACCGTACGCCTCAAGCGCCCACACCTCCATCTCGCCGAAACGCTGGCCGCCAAACTGCGCCTTACCACCAAGCGGTTGCTGCGTAACGAGTGAGTACGGACCGGTCGAGCGAGCGTGAATCTTGTCATCAACCAAGTGAGCGAGTTTCAGCATGTACACGTAACCGACAGCAACGCGGTTCTCGAAGGTCTCACCCGTGCGGCCATCGTACAACTGATGCTTGCCGTCGCGGTTAAAACCCGCCTCCTCCAAGGTGTCAAATACGTCTTCCGGATGGGCCCCATCGAACACCGGAGTCGCAACGCGGAGGCCGAGCGCCTTCGCAGCCATACCGAGGTGCATCTCGAGCACCTGTCCGATATTCATACGCGATGGCACGCCGAGTGGATTTAAGACAATTTCTACCGGTGTACCATCCTCGAGGAATGGCATGTCTTCCTCAGGGAGAATCCGAGCCACAACACCCTTGTTTCCGTGGCGACCAGCCATTTTGTCACCCTCGGAAATTTTCCGCTTCTGCGCGATATAAACGCGCACCAACTGGTTTACCCCTGCCGGAAGTTCGTCCCCATTTTCGCGGGTAAACACCTTGACGTCGACAACAATACCCGCGCCACCGTGCGGCACACGCAGTGAGGTGTCACGCACTTCCCGCGCCTTCTCACCGAAGATGGCGTGGAGCAGACGCTCTTCGGCAGTGAGTTCAGTCACGCCCTTCGGAGTGACCTTCCCAACCAAGATGTCACCAGTCGTGATCTCCGCGCCAATGCGGATGACGCCGCGCTCATCAAGATTCTTCAGCGCGTCTTCGCCAACGTTCGGGATATCCCGCGTGATCTCCTCAGGCCCAAGCTTGGTGTCGCGCGCTTCAAGCTCGTACTCTTCAATGTGAATCGAGGTATAGATGTCCTCTTTCACAACCTTCTCTGACAACAGGATGGCATCCTCGTAGTTGTAGCCTTCCCACGTCATGAAGGCGACGAGGACGTTTCGACCTAGGGCGATTTCGCCCATATCGGTCGCAGGTCCATCCGCCAAGATGTCGCCTTTCTTTATTTGCATGCCCGCCCGGACGATCGGTCGTTGGTTGATGCAAGTGTTCTGGTTCGACCGTGTGAACTTCTGCAATTTATACTTGTCGAGGTCACCCTTCACAACTTTACCGTCAACGGTGTCTTCAACGCGGACCCAGATTTCTCGAGCAGTGACGCGTTCGACTGTCCCACCGCGTTTTGCCACGACACACACACCGGAGTCCTTCGCCGCCTGGTGCTCCATCCCCGTCCCCACGTACGGAGCGTCCGTCACGAGCAAGGGCACTGCCTGACGTTGCATGTTCGAACCCATCAAGGCACGGTTCGCATCGTCGTTCTCTAAGAAGGGAATCATCGCCGTAGCGACGGACACAACCTGTTTCGGCGACACGTCCATGTAATCCACGCGTTCGCGGGGCACCGTCAAGACTTCGTCACGATAACGGGCGACGACTTCCTCCTCGAGGAAGTACCCGTCCTCAGACAACTTCGCGTTCGCCTGTGCAACTACGTAGTTGTCCTCTTCGTCCGCGGTCAGATAGTCAATCTTATCGGTCACCGCGCCGGTGTCCGGATCAACGCGCCGGTAGGGCGTTTCGATGAAACCGTACTCGTTGATTCGCGCATAAGATGACAGCGAGTTAATCAAGCCAATGTTCGGACCTTCTGGCGTCTCGATCGGGCACATCCGCCCGTAGTGCGATGGGTGCACGTCGCGGACTTCGAAGCCAGCACGTTCACGCGTCAGGCCCCCAGGACCAAGCGCAGACAGGCGCCGTTTATGCGTAAGTTCAGCGAGCGGGTTTGTCTGGTCCATGAACTGCGACAACTGGCTGGAGCCAAAGAACTCCTTAATGGCCGCAATCACCGGCCGAATGTTGATCAAAGCTTGCGGCGTGATCGCGTTCGCATCCTGAATTGACATCCGCTCTCGCACGACACGTTCCATACGGGACAAGCCGATGCGGAACTGGTTTTGCAGCAATTCGCCAACAGAACGAAGGCGACGGTTGCCGAGATGGTCGATATCATCCGTATCGCCAACGCCGCGCAGCAGATTGAAGAAGTAGCTAACAGCCGCCAAAATATCGGCTGGCAGAATGTGCTTCACGGTGCGTGGCACCCCACCGTTGCCAATTACGTTCAAGATCTTGCCATCCTCAGTCGGACTGAAGATACGCACCATCTGGAGCGGAACGGTCTCCTCATCCGTCAGGTCACGTGTCGCACGGACCGTCAGACGGCCGACATTCCCCTCAAGCGCCGGGATGATCTTGTCGAGCAGGCGGCGGTCGATAACCTGACCCGCTTCAGCGATGATCTCACCGGTATCGGCGTCGACAAGTGTTTCTGCCAAATGTTGATTGAGCAGACGGTTCTTAATGTGTAGTTTCTTGTTGATTTTGTAGCGACCGACATTGGCCAAATCATATCGCTTCGGGTCAAAGAAGCGCGACGCCAACAGAGCGCGAGCATTCTCGACGGTCGGCGGTTCGCCAGGTCGCAGTCGCTCGTAAATTTCCACGAGGGCGCGGTCCGTCGAATCGGTGGTGTCTTTATCCAGCGTGTTCTGTAAATACTCGTCTTCTCCGAGCAAATTGATGATGTCGGCATCTGAAGAGAGACCCAGAGCCCGCAACAAAATCGTGATTGGAAGTTTGCGCGTGCGGTCGATTCGGACGTAGACAATGTCCTTGGCATCCGTTTCGAACTCCAGCCACGCACCGCGGTTCGGGATGACTGTTGCCGCGAAGGTCCGCTTTCCGTTCTTGTCGATCTTGCTGTTGAAGTACACACTCGGAGAGCGCACCAACTGGCTGACGATGACACGTTCGGCACCGTTGATGATAAACGTCCCAGTATCCGTCATCAGCGGGAAGTCCCCCATGAACACTTCCTGCTCTTTGACTTCTCCGGTTTCCTTGTTGATCAGGCGCACTTTTACGCGCAAGGGTGCTGCGTAGGTGACATCGCGTTCCTTAGAATCATCGACATCGTATTTGGGCTCGCCCAGACTGTAATCGATAAACTCCAGCACCAGGTTGCCAGTAAAGTCCTGAATCGGCGAGATATCGGCAAACATCTCGCGCAACCCTTCACGCAAGAACCACTCGTAGGACTTCTGCTGAATTTCGATCAAGTTCGGCAAATCCAGGACTTCCCGAATGCGCGCGTAGGAACGCCGCTCGCGCCATCCGTACTTCACCATGTGTCCCTGCAAATCCGTCACCCCTCATGCTGAATTCAAGTGCCTGGTCGAAACACGCGTCCGAAAAAGGGTGGAGTCTCCCACCTGCAAGCCATGTCGCGTCGGGCCGCACGAACTTTCGTCAATGCAGCCGATCATCCCCATCAGCCGGCGCTGAATTTAGAGGAAAGCAAGGCCTTCTCACGCGGAGACTTCACCCCTTTGCGGATCGAATCGAAAAAGGTTTCGACAAAACAAAAATAAAATGAGGTTGCATGGAACCACATTTTCAAAGCCCATTCGTTTGATATTCTAGACGTACCGCGATGATATCGTCATCTCCGTGCGTTCCAAAATAGTTTGCATTAAGAGACTATACCACTCCGGAAATATTGTGTCAACGCCCACAGCAAATTTTGTTTAGTAACTTGTCACCACTCGCAACGGAGCACCCGGAACCCAGCTTTTCGCTCAACCACGCGGACGTCTGCTCCCAACTCCGTTAACTTTCTCTCAGCACTGTCTGCTCCATGTTTCTTGTGCATCACGACCCACAGCGTACCACCTACTACCAAATGGTCTCGGGTCTCTTCAAACAGTCGGTAGATCACGGCCTTCCCTGCCCGAATCGGAGGATTCAACACAACCGCATCCGCGCGGAGGTCGGGCACCGCTGCAAACCCATCGCTCGCAAAGGCAGTGACCCGCTCGCGAGTGCCCGCCGTGTTTCGCTTGGCCAGCGCGACTGCGCGCTCATTGACGTCCAGCATGACAAACGATAAGCCGGGGTAGACAACCGAGAGTACAGCAGCAACCGGACCGTATCCGCAGCCCAAGTCGACAACAACGCCCCGGCCAGGCAGTTCGACAGTTTCGATCAACAGCGCGGACCCAGAGTCGAGTCCCCGTTTTGCGAACACGCCGTTGTCCGTCCAGAGCGTCCGCTCGACCCCTCGGCACCTAATCGTCACTGCGCGAAGGCGACTTTCGCTCTCGGGTGTCGCGGCGTAATAGTGGTCTGACATGGTTGGCCTCCCTTACAGAGGTACCAGACGTGCCGGACTCAGTGCTCGGCACCTCGTCCCAACTTGGTCTTGGCGGCGCAAGTGGGGCACCCAATTGAGTGCCCCACTTCACTGCATTTCGCCGCGCAACGCCGTTCGCAGCGAACCGCGCCGCAATGGCACGGCAGATCGTTCGAGAAAGCTTATTTCACTTCGACAGAGGCACCGGCCTCTTCGAGTTTGGCCTTAATCGACTCAGCCTCTTCCTTCGCAACCTTCTCCTTGACCGGCTTCGGTGCGCCGTCAACCAACTCTTTCGCTTCCTTCAGACCCAGGCCGGTAATCTCGCGCACGACCTTGATGACGCCGATCTTTGAACCACCAGCACTGGTGAGAATGACGTCGAACTCCGTCTGTTCGGCCGCTTCTTCGGCACCTGCCGCGCCAGCGCCACCAACCATGGCGACCGGAGCCGCTGCGGTGACACCAAACTCTTCTTCGATCGCCTTGACCAAGTCGTTCAGTTCGAGCACAGACATCTCTTTAATGGCTTGCAAAATGTCTTCCTTCGACAACGAAAACGCCTCCTAAGTTTCGTGAATTTAAACGGAGCGGGCTGCGCCCTCCGGCTTACGCTTGTTCCGCTTCACCGCCGCGCTGTTCAGCCACCTGCGAAACAGCATAGGCGAAATTGCGCATCGGCGCCTGCAGGACGCTGAGCAGCATGGACAGTAATCCTTCCCGACTCGGCAACGTAGCGAGCTCAGCAACTTGCGCCGGGCCGACAACACGGCCTTCCACGAGACCGCCTTTCAGTTCTAACGCCTTGTGTTTCTTTGCGAAGTCGTTGAGAATCTTCGCAGGGATGACAGGGTCCTCATAACTGAACGCGATAGCGCTCGGACCGGTCAGGAATTCATGCAACCCCTGTACGTTAGCCGCATCAGCAGCCCTGCGAGAGAGCGTGTTTTTCAACACTTGGTACTCAACGCCTGCGTCCCGCAACTGACGGCGCAGTTCTGTGAGTTCAGCTACGTTCAAACCGCGGTAGTCCGTCACGACAGTGCCTTTGCTGCGATTCAGTCGATCCGTGATCTGTTCGACTGCTTTTACTTTCTCTTCGCGTACACCCATCGTCTGTCTTACACCTCCTGACAAAAGCGCCTCCGCAGAGCGGAGGCGCGAACATATCCGTATCTTCACATACGGTTCGCGAACCTCGGTAGGCGGTCTCCCATTATCCGTCTCGGACGGACCTACGGTCTACGGTTCTTTCCGATGAAATTGGTCAAAAGAAGACCCGTTCAGGCCGCGACACAGGAAATCCTACTTGACACCAAAGAAGAAGTCAAGTCCCGAATTTCTACTCTGCAGAAGACGACGCCAAACGCTGTACGTTGACACGCACGCCAGGCCCCATTGTCGAGCTGACCGTCACGCTCTTGAAGTACTGGCCCTTGGCGCTGGCAGGTTTTGCTTTCTGCAGCGCGTCAATCAGTGCACGGAAGTTACCAACCAATTGCTCCGTGTCAAACGACACTTTGCCCACAGGGGCGTGAATGATACCCGCCTTATCGAGGCGGTACTCAATCTTACCAGCCTTAATTTCAGAAATCGCGCGCGCGACGTCAAACGTCACGGTACCCGTCTTCGGGTTTGGCATGAGTCCCTTCGGACCGAGAACGCGGCCCAAGCGACCAACGGAACCCATCATGTCCGGAGTTGCGACGACAACGTCGAAATCGAACCAACCCTGGTTAATGCGCTGGATCAGGTCGTCATCTCCAACAAAATCGGCACCAGCCGCTTCTGCTTCCTTCGCCTTATCGCCTTTCGCAAAAACCAGAACCCGCGCCGTCTTACCGGTGCCGTGCGGCAACACGACAGCGCCGCGCACCTGCTGGTCCTGTTTCTTCGAGTCAACACCCAGGCGAGCCGCAACCTCCACCGTCTCGTCAAACTTCGCGAACGCGATCTGTTTGATAAGCTCGAAAGCTTCATTTGCTTCGTACTGTTTTGTCTGATCGACGGCCTGCAGTGCTTGCGCAAGTCGCTTTGAATTCGCCATTTTGTATACCCTCCTGTGGTATGCGGTTGGGGAACCTCCCACATGATCTATCGAGAAGACGCGTTCCAACCGGAACGCGTTAGTCTTCGATGGTAACGCCCATGCTACGAGCTGTACCTTCCACCATGCGCATCGCAGCTTCGACGGTGTTCGCGTTCAGGTCCTGCATTTTCTGCTCTGCAATCTCACGGACCTTGGAACGCTTCAGGGTGGCAACCTTTTTCTTGTTCGGCTCAGCCGAAGCCGTCTCAATCCCAGCAGCTTTCTTAATCAACACCGCAGCCGGAGGAGTTTTTAGGTCAAAGGTGTAAGAACGGTCTTCGTATACGTACAGAACAACTGGGATAATGAGACCCACCTGATCGGCCGTACGCGCGTTGAACTCTTTACAAAAGCCCATGATGTTGCCCACTTGGGCCTGACCAAGCGCAGGACCAACCGGAGGTGCAGGTGTAGCTTTCCCAGCTGGAATTTGCAGCTTTACGATTTTCACAATCTTCTTTGGCACTTGTGTCCAGCTCCTTCAACTCAAGATGTGGTAGTCGGGCTCTTGGCCCTCCCACGGTCGAACACTAGCTTCAGGACAGTTTCTCGACCTGGATGAAGTCGAGTTCCATCGGAGTCTCTCGTCCAAACATGGATACGAGAACGCGGAGTTTTTCTTGATCGGTGTTGATTTCCTCGACCGTCCCAATCATATCCGTAAACGGGCCGTCGACGATGCGCACCGCTTCCCCCACTTCGTAATCCAACCTCATCTTCACTTCATCCACGCCCATTTGCCGCAGAATCATGTGGACCTCTGCCGACAGGAGCGGCACCGGTTTCGAGCCTCCACCAGGAGAACCTACAAACCCAGTGACACCGGGTGTGTTACGTACAACGTACCACGAGTCGTCTGTCATGATCATCTCGACGAGCACGTACCCAGGGAAGACCTTGCGCTGAACGACGCGTTTCTTGCCGTTCTTCACTTCCATCTGTTCCTCAGTCGGAACGAGCACGCGGAAGATTTTATCCTCCATGCCCATCGTCTGCACGCGACTCTCAAGGTTGTTCTTCACCTTGTTCTCGTAGCCGGAGTACGTGTGAATGACGAACCACTGTTTTTCGAGATTGTCCATGTTGAGGGCGGTCTGCCCCGCACCCCCTAAGTCCGACAATTAAACCAATCCAATCAGCGACATAAGTTTGGCCACACCAATGTCAAACGCCCAGACCAACCCGCCCATGATAATGCAGGTGATGAGCGCAGCCGCCGTGTAGTTAATGACTTCCTTTCGACCCGGCCACCGGACACGTTTGAGTTCCCAAACGCTCTCGCGAAAAAACGAAACCACACGGTTCATCGAGCGGCCCGTCCTTTCCGGCTTTTTGGCGTCAGATAGTTTTTCCACCACGGTCGGTTCGGTCTTTTCCACAACGAAACAACCCCACTTCCAAAGAGACCGCTATCAGCGGGTCTCGCGGTGAACCGTATGCGTGTTGCAGGTCCGACAAAACTTTTTGAACTCCACGCGATCGGGATTGTTCTTCTTGTTCTTCTGAGTCGTGTAATTCCGTTGCTTGCAATCCGTA
>JAKAXI010000237.1 GCA_021816665.1 Bacillota bacterium
CCGATCTTCTAAAAATTCAAATTCAAACACAGCCAAATGTAAGCGCTTGACTCTAGCAATGCATTTGGAGTATGGTACATATAAAGTTTTTATGAAACCGTGTTATGAATATGTTTCATAGGGGGTGCTTGTCATGTGCGTGCCCGACCGCATTGGCTGACGCACGAACATGTCGTTGTCAGGTACCTAGACCCACGGGACAGGAAGAGTGACAGCAGTGAAGGTGACGATACGTGACGTAGCAAGGCGGGCCGGGGTGTCTCCAGCGACAGTCTCGCGGGTGTTGAACAAGCCTGAGTTAGTCGAACCCGAGACAAAGGAACGTGTGCGCGGCGCCATTAAGGCGCTTGATTTTCAGCCGAGTGCAATCGCACGCGGACTCAGCGTACAGCGGACGGACACGATCGGTTTAGTGGTTCCGGGCATTACGGACCTGTTCTTCGGCGAACTCTACAGGGGCATTGAACGGGCCAGTCACGAATCCGGCATGAAGGTCCTGTTATTCGACGCTCAGCATGCGAGACATCGAGCTTTTGAAGGATTTACGTTTCTTCGGCAACACAGGGTTGGAGGCATTATCTTTACGAGCAAGGTCGTCAGTGAGGACTATGACCCGGTGCTTGAACGTATCGGGATCCCGGTGGTACTTGCGCTGACGGAAGCGACGGGACGGACTGCGCTGCCTGCTTTCAAGGTGGATGACGTGAAAGCAGTGTTTGACGCCGTAGCGTATTTGGTTTCGCGCGGGCACAGGCGGGTCGGCATGATCACGGGGGATATGAGCGACGACTTGACTGGAGATTTGCGGCTTCAGGGTTACCGCGCAGGTCTCGAACACTACGGCATCCCATACCAGTCAAGCTGGGTTGAAACCGGTGACTACCGTTTTACTACAGGGTACCAAGCCATGCGCCGCTTATTGGAACACCAAGAGCAAAACCAGTTGACTGCCGTGTGCGCTGCGAGTGACGAAATGGCCATCGGTGCCATCCGCTGTCTGCACGACCACGGACTGAAAGTGCCAGATGACTTTTCCGTTTTGGGGTTTGACGACTTGGGTGTGGCGCATATGACGGTGCCGGCTCTGACCACAATTGCGCAGCCATTCGCAGAGATCGGAGAGCGAGCCGTGCAACAACTGGTACAGATGATCGCGGACGACACGATTCACGCGAGTGGAACGTACTACCTTCCGCATCGCATTGTCGAGCGAGAGTCTGTACGCGCACTGTCTGACTTGAGTTAGTGAATTAAACAGAGGGGGCTAAACAATGAAACTGGCGACAACGAAAACAGTGGCTATTGCTGGGAGCGTCTTGATGGCAGGCGGCTTGCTTGCCGGATGCGGAACGAGCTCAAACACCACGGCGGGTGGCGGCAATTCGACCGGTGCAAGCGGCAGTAGCTCTCCCGTTAATTTCTCCAAGGCGAGCGGCACGATTATCTGGGCCGCGCCCCCGATTACACACACGGGTCTGCGGGCTGACATGATCGCCGCATTCGAAAAGAAGTATCCAAACATCAAGGTCACTCTGCAGAACCAGGCCAGTAACACAGACACCAACAAGGCGAGTTTGACCACTACTATCGGCGGTGGTTCAGCCACGCCTGACGTATACATGGGCGACGTCATCTGGCCGGCACAGTTCGCGCACGCGCAACTCGCCATGTCGTTAAGCAGCAAACTTCCGAGCTCGTTCTGGAACCGTTTTTCGAAGGGCCTAGTTCAAGGTGCGACGTACAAGGGCAATGTCTACGCAGCCCCGTTCTTCGCGGATTCCGGCTTCCTGTGGTATCGCAAGGACTTGCTCAAGAAAGCTCATTTGCCCGTCCCGACGAGTTGGGCTCAGGTGGCGTCCGAGGCCGCGACTCTACAAAAGGATGGCTACGTAAAGTACGGATATGTTTGGCAGGGCGCTTCTTACGAAGGTTTGACCTGTGACTTTATGGAGTACCTCACGGACGCCGGCGGACAGGTGCTAAACAGCAAGGGGCAAGCAAACATTGACACACCGCAAGCTTTAAAGGCGCTAACCTTCATGCGCGGGCTGATTACGAGCGGCGTGACGCCATCGGCTGTGACCACTTTCCAGGAGCCTGACTCAGAAAACGTCTTCCTGCAAGGTCAAGCTGCTTTCCAACGTAACTGGTCGTATGTGTGGGCGGATTCGCAGAACCCGCAGAACTCCAAGATCGTTGGCAAGGTGGGAGTGACGGTGTTGCCGACATTCGGCGGCGGCCCGGGGTACAGCACGATCGGCGGATGGGATTTGTACGTCAATCCGCACACCAAAAACTTGCCAGCTGACCTCGCGTTTATCAACTGGATGACGGGGACGCAGGCGCAGACCATCCTTGCGACAAAGTACTCGGAGATTCCAACGAACGCGTCCGTCGCAAACAATCCGAAGGTGAAAGCAGTCAGCCCAGTCTTTAACATTGTCAGTCAGACTCACTACGTGGCGCGGCCGTCTTACACGCCCAACTACGCAGCTGTGTCAAAGGCGATTTACACCAATGTAAACGCCGCCCTAGCAGGCAGTGTTACGCCAGCCCAGGCACTAAAGCAAGCACAGGCACAGATCACGTCGGCGTTGTCTAACGGCGGTCTCTAAGTCGCTGCAAAGTTGCAGCGCGCATATTGGCAGACATTCAGGGCGGAGGCGCCACTGTGCTCCTCCGCCCCTGTTTGGAGGTGATCACCTGTGAGCGCAGAGCCGATGCCGTCCACACCAACCGTCCATCGCGTCTCTCTCCAACACGCAGACAGACGTTCCGGGTACATGATGATGCTTCCAGCCGGTATCGTGATTGCTGCCGTGACGCTGTTTCCGATTGTCTACTCGGTTGTTATGAGCCTAAACCACATCAACCTCACACAAAACGGTTACCAAATGTCGTTTGTTGGTCTGCGAAACTACAGCGTCCTTATCCATGCCGGACTGTTTTGGCAGAGTGTCTGGTTTACCGTCTATTACTCTCTCGTCACGGTAGTCGTTGAGCTTGTTCTTGGGATGTTGATCGCGCTTGCCATCAACAACGTACAACGGCTCAAGAACGTTTCCATTGTCGTCATGCTCGTACCGTGGTCGCTTATCACCGTCATCTCGGCGCAGATGTGGAAGTACATCTACAGCGGCGTCTACGGCGTGCTGAACTACGTGCTGCAGTCGGTGCACATCATTGGGCAACCTGTCACATGGCTTGCGACACCTGCCAGTTCCGTGATCGCCATGATGGTTGCAGACATTTGGAAGACCACGCCGTTCGTCGTGATCATTTTGCTCAGTGGTCTTCAGATGATCCCGCAAGAGTACTATGAAGCTTCCTACATCGACGGTGCCAACCGCTGGCAGTCGTTCTGGAACGTCACCTTTCCGTCTTTGCGCGGCAGTATTGCCCTGGCGGCACTGTTTCGGATTCTGCAGGCGTTTGGCGTTTTTGACTTGCCGTTTGTGCTGACGGGCGGGGGGCCGGGCAACGCTACAGAGTCGCTCGCCATGCTTGGTGAACAATCTTTGTTCTCTAATCTGCACTTTGGCGTCGGTTCGGCCATTGCCGTGAGTACCGTAGTCCTCGTGCTCGGGGTTTCCCTGATCTTTTTGTCGGCGTTTAGAACCATGGTGGAGGGCGATGCACAGTGATCCAGACGAGGCGCCAAAAGGTCATCGGTTACGTTGTGTTGATTTTGTTCCTCGTCGCCATCCTGTTGCCGTTTTACTGGATGTTCATTACCTCGTTCAAGCCCAACACCGACATCAGCGCGTACCCGCCGTCGCTGTTTCCGAGGTCTTGGACATTTGTGCACTACCGCAACGCTTTCGGTCTGTTTCAGTTTGGCGTGTACATGCGAAACAGTGTGATTGTGGCGCTGTCCTCAACGTTTTTTGTCCTTGCGTTCGCAAGCATGGCTGGCTTTGCGATTGCCCGTCTGCCAGTAAAGGCGAAGACACCGACTATGGTCGGACTCTTGATGATTTCCGTCT
>JAKAXI010000238.1 GCA_021816665.1 Bacillota bacterium
GACAGCAGACAGGCTGCCCTCTGGTTGGCACTCCAGAGGACAGCCCGCGTGATTCACCACCGAATGTCTGCCCGCCAGTGACTCCGGACGTTAGCCGACCGTTGTCGTCGACGTGTCGATCAGGCTCGCTCCGACCACCTTGACAATGCTCCCCTGCGGCAGCGCAAAGATATTTTTCGATACGATGAGAGCCATCGCAGCGTCCACCTTCGAGTTGTCGACGGGTTGCACTGGGTTCGGCACATCAATGTGTACCTTCTTGTTTTGGTCCGTCATGAACTGCATCTGCAGGACTGTTTTCTCAGCCATGTCTGTCACCTCCCCGTCTCAAGTTACCCGCGATCTTGGAGCACCCGCGAACAGTCTCAGAACTTGCAAACTGCCCCCGATTACGACAGACCGTTTTGGTCGAGGCGCGCGATCCCAAGCAGTGTCTGGCTCGACAAACCCGCGAGAGCCTGTCCGACTGCGAGGACGTCATCGTCCGCCGAAGTCGGCGAGACGTTGGCGTAGGTCTGGTTTTTCACCTTGGGCTGCCCAGTTGCCGTAGTTCCGTTCTGAAACTGAAGCTGCAGATGACGCGACAATGCAGTGACTGTTGCCATTGTGCCTTCCCCTCCTCCTGCGCGGCAGGTTTTTTTGCACCCGCGCATTGGAAGAGATGCAGCTACTCCGCGGAACAGGGGACGGTGCCCGCTGCTTCTACCAGCCCTCGAAACAAGCCGAGAAACTCCGGCGCTGTTCGCCACAGGTTCTCCGGATGCCACTGAACGGCTACGATAAACGGTTGTCCGGCGCTCGAGTCCCACTCGGGCGTGTCTGCGCGCTTGCGTCGGTCGCCTGCGGCCTTCCACTCGACCGCTTCAATCAAGCCCTCGTCATCCCAAGCAACCGCGCGCAGCGATGGCGCAAGTTGCTGTACTGCCTGGTGATGATAGGAGTTGGTCCGCAGTTTTTTCCTCTGGCCGAGCAGTGTGTAGATGCGGCTGTCAGGATCGATGTGCACTGTGTGACTCATGTGGTGTCGCGGTGCCTTCTGACTGTGCTGAATTTTGCTCTGTTTCGCGCGCCCCAAGTCTTGAACCAGTGTTCCACCCAAAGCGGCGTTCATCAGCTGCAGTCCGCGGCAGATGCCGAACACCGGTTTGCCCATCCGCATCACCTCTCGCAGCAGGCGGATCTCAAGTTGATCCCGTTGCGGATACACAACGCCGAGTCCAACTTCCGGTTCGGTGCCGTAGCTAGCGGGATCGACATCATTGCCCCCCGTCAACAACAATCCGTCGATGCGTTCTGCCACCGCTAGAACTGCGTCCTTTGTCGCCAGATACGGAATCAGCAGAGGTACGCCGCCCGCGGCTTCGACACCTTGGCTGTAATCATCAGAGAGCTGCGCTCCGAGCAAATCCGGCCCCGGAGTCGACAGATCGAACTTGTGGCGATAACACGTCAGACCGATCAATGGCTTCAACAAAAACCCCACCTTCCGCCTGGGGCGTCGGGTGGGGTTGTGTCGTGATCAGCTGGGCAGCGCCCGCGCGAATCCCCGCGCACATCAGCGCTATCCGAACGAGCGAAGCGCAAACTGAACCATCAATATCTGCGTCCGCGTTCGCGGCCTCAGTCCGCGTGCCAGCTCGCCATGTAGGCCTGTTGTGTCGAAGACAGTTCATCCACCCGGACGCCCCACGCTTCAAGCCGCATGCGAGCGACCTGCGCGTCGATGTCCTTCGGGATCGTATGCACGCCAGGCGGCAAAGGGTTCTCGACGACCGCCCGCAGGCCGAGCGCCTGCAGCGCGAACGTCATGTCCATCACCTCTACCGGGTGACCGTCTCCAGAGGCGAGGTTGACCAAGCGGCCCTCAGCGAGCAGGTAAACGCGGCGCCCATCCTTGAAGCGAAACTCCTCGACGTTCCTGCGCACTGTGCGCACCGAAGAGGCGAGCGCATTCAGGTCTGGCTTCGAGATCTCGACGTCAAAGTGACCGGCGTTGGCCAGCACCGCGCCGTCCTTCATGACCTCAAAGGCCGGGCGGGTGATGCAATCGCGATCGCCGGTGACCGTAACGAAGAAGTCCCCGACCTTTGCGGCTTCGACAATCGGCATCGCTTCAAACCCGTCCATGACGGCCTCGAGCGCCTTCACGGGGTCCACTTCGCACACCACAACGCGCGCCCCAAGCCCTTTTGCCCGCATCGCAACACCTTTGCCGCACCAGCCGTAGCCGACGACAACTGCCGTCTTGCCGGCAACGACGAGGTTTGTCGTGCGCATGATCCCGTCCCACACCGACTGTCCGGTGCCGTAGCGATTGTCGAACAGGTACTTGCAGAGCGCGTCGTTGACGGCCATCATCGGGAACTTCAGACTGCCCTCTGCAGCCATCGCGCGCAGACGCAAAATGCCAGTCGTCGTCTCCTCACAGCCGCCGATGATCTCCTTCGTCTGCTCTGGCCTGTCACGGTGCAGCGTGGCGACCAAGTCCCCGCCGTCGTCGATGATGGCGTCGGGGTGGAAGTCGAGCAAGTGGTCGAGGTGCATCTTGTACTCTTCGTCAGTCGCCCCATGCCAGGCATAGGCGGTCACACCGCGGTCGACAAGCGCTGCCACCACGTCGTCTTGAGTAGACAGCGGGTTGCTCGCGGCAACAGCGACTTCGGCTCCTCCTGCTTGAATCGCAAGGGCTAGATACGCTGTCTTGGCTTCAAGGTGAAGGCAGATCGCGATACGCTTCCCCGCAAACGGCCGTTCCTGCATGAACTGCTCACGCAGTCGATTGAGAAGCGGCATATGGGCCCCTACCCAGTCAATCTTGAGGTGGCCTTCAGGGGCCAATGCGATGTCGCGAATCAGTGAATCCGCAACCGAGTTCCCTGTGCGGACCTGTTTCGACTCAAGCTTGTCCATGTGTTCACACTCCCTAATGGCATAAAAATAGAGACGTCGGCGCGTACGCTGCGTCTCCCTCCCTTTGCACTGGCGACCAACAGACGACCGCGCGTAGCGGTGCGGTTCGAAATCGACCAGTCTTAGAAATCGACCAGTCCAAGACTGATCTGAAGTGCCTCGTTCACCAGTTTCATCATCCGCTCGTCTAAGTGGGTGATTTTGTCTGTCAAGCGTTGTTTGTCGATCGTCCGAATCTGCTCAAGCAGAATCACTGAGTCGCGGTCCAGGCCGTACTCCTCCGCCAGAATCTCAACATGCGTGGGCAGTTTGGCCTTCTGAATCTGCGCAGTGATGGCAGCGACGATGACCGTGGGGCTGAACCGATTGCCAATGTTGTTCTGAATCACAAGGACAGGTCGAAACCCGCCCTGCTCAGAACCAACAACGGGCGACAAATCGGCAAAAAACACATCCCCTCGCTTGACATTCAAGCTGTCACACCCCGCTTACCAGTCGCTCAACCGTTCCCCCTGCCTCTTGCTCCAAAGGAAATGACTCAGATGCGATGCGCAGGTTAATCCGTGCCATTTCCAAGTACCCCTGCTGCATCGAGTTGCGGATCTCGAACTTGCGCTGCTCGGTCAGATACTGCCGCATGGCCTCCCGAATGAGCTCGCTCCGATTCGACCTCGCCCGTTCGGCCAGGTCATCTACCTGTTCCACCAGTTGCATCGGCAGGTAGACGACAATTCGCTTGCTGTCAGACACGTGCGGCACCTCCACAACGATACGGTCACTTTTCTTACTCATTATACCGATGGGCATTTGCCAGTGTCAAAGTGATAAGACCACTCTTGGGACGCGCGGTGACAAGGCGCACATCAGTTCATACGAGATCGTCCCAGCCAGATCGGCCAATTCGTCCAGTGACAGGACAGATGCCGAATTTTCGGCTAAAAAAAATGGACCGACAAAAACACTCAGGTCGTTCTCTGCGGCCGCTGACAGACGTTCTGCCGTCCAGCTTTCCGGTGCACTGCGGCCGTAGAGTGTTGCGCAGTCGCCGACGGTAACCTCGGGCA
>JAKAXI010000239.1 GCA_021816665.1 Bacillota bacterium
GGGTTCTGTAGTTGTGTAGAAATTGATTAGAACCACTTCGTCACGGTGGCGCGCCCGCGCCGCCGACGATGGAGAGGAAACGGGGGATAAAGATGGGGTACAACTTTGCGAACGCAATTGACGAAATTGCGCGCCAGAATCCGGACCGACTGGCCGTGTTGGCGGTCCGGCCTGACGGCACAGAGCGTCGGTTGACCTACGGGGAACTGCGGAAGCAGACAGACCGTCTGGCGAGTGGCTTGGCGCGGATGGGGGTGCGACCGCATGACCGCGTACTGGTCTTGCTGCCGCGCGGAATTGAGCCTTATCTGACGTACGTCGCACTACTGAAGGCCGGTGTAACAGTTCTGCCTGGGTCAGAGATGTTGCGCGCGCACGATATCGAGTACCGCGTGCAACACGCACAAGTCAAAGTCGTAGTTGCGCATCACACGCTCACAAGCGAGGTTGACGCGGTTCGCGGCGCGTGCCCGAGTCTCCAGTTCTTCTTCAGCGTCGGCGGTGAGGTCGAGGGCTGGACAGATGCCGGGTCTGTTTTGGAACTGGGCTCAGACCTTTCGACTGTCGCTGATGTGAAGGACGACGACCTTGCATTTCTGTCCTATACGAGCGGCACCACAGGCGGTCCGAAAGGCGTCATGCACACGTACGCGTGGCCGCGTGAACACCTCGCGGTGGCAGGCACCTACTGGTTTGACGCGCAGCCAACCGATCTCGCCTGGGCCACTGCCGGTCCCGGTTGGGCGAAGTGGGTGTGGAGTCCGTTTGTCTCTACCATTGGCAACGGTGCTACGGCGTTTGTCTACGAGGGCAGGTTTGCACCAGACGTATACCTGGACTTGATGGAGAAGTATAAAGTCACGTTGCTCTGCGCGACGCCGACCGAATATCGCTTGATGGCGAAGCTCGATGACCTGCCATCGCGGCACCTCACTTTGCGTTCGGCCTGCTCGGCTGGTGAGCCGCTCAACCGCGAGGTGATCGAAACCTTCCAGCGCGAGTTTGATGTCACGGTTCGCGACGGTTACGGCCAGACGGAGAACAGTCTACTCGTCGGTACGCTGCAGGACATGGAGGTGCGTCCGGGATCGATGGGAAAACCCTTCCCCGGTACGCGTATCGCGATTGTCGACGACACTGGAGAAGTCCTTGCGCCTGGACAGATTGGCCATATCGCTGTGCACAAGTCGTTTCCTGCACTCTTTCGCGGCTACTTGAACGACGAGGAGCGGACAGAGAAGGCTTTTCGCGGCGAATGGTACATCACGGGCGATCAGGGACGGATGGATGAGGAGGGCTACTTCTGGTTTGAGGGCCGGGCAGATGACATCATCATCTCTGCCGGGTACACAATTGGGCCGTTTGAAGTCGAGGACGCCCTTGTCAAACACCCGAAAGTGGCAGAGTGCGCAGTCGTAGCCAGCCCGGATGAAGAACGCGGTCACATTGTGAAGGCGTATGTGATTTTGCGCCGACCGGAGGACGCGGAAGACCCGGGACTCGTGGCTCTTCTGCAGGAACACGTCAAACAAGTTACGGCGCCGTATAAATATCCGCGTGCCATCGAGTTTGTCGAGAGCCTGCCGAAGACGACAAGCGGCAAGATTCGCCGCGTGGAGCTTCGTCAACGCGACGCCGTAGAGGTTTCGCATTGACGACAGCGCATTGACGAGCGCGGCGGCGCCTGTTTACTCGAAGCGGCTTGCAATGCTAAATGTGTCCTCTGAGGCCTGAAGCGAGACGAGCCGCGGGCTTGTCCCTGGGGCGGTACACACCATTTGCGCCGTAATGAAGGCATCCGAGGGGATGCCTTTTTCTTTGATCTCGTCCTGCGTCAGCCACGCGAGCGGCCCCTCTTCGCTTTCACGTAACTGTCCGCCGACAACGCTCAGTCGAAACACACACATCAGGAAGTGATTGAGTCCGCCGTCGACGGGGATAACCTCGGAGACTGTGCCTGCGAAGTTGACAATCTCCGCTTCGAGTCCAGTCTCTTCGAAAAACTCGCGTACGATCGCTTGCTCCGGGTGTTCGCCGACTTCGATCTTGCCGCCTGGCATGGCATAACGGCCGATGTACGGGGCTTTGGTGCGTTGAATCATCAGACAGCGTCCGTCTTCATCCACGACGGTGCCGATGCTGCTGGCCACGAGTTGGTTCAGGTATCGAGTCACAGCGAAATCCCCTCTCTCGGTGCGTGGACACTGACTGGCAGGACGTGCCGCAAGGTGGCGTCGATCACGCCGACGCGCGCGTTCCAGGAGTTGGCGTCGACAAACGCTTGACGAGTCGCTGCGTCTGGCATCCGCCGTTCACCAGCGAGGATCCGGTCGATGGCTTGCGCAGCTTCCAGTGCAGTCGCCGTGATCCACAGCGAGTCCGACAACTTCTGCAACTCCGGAATTGGAGTGGCAATAACCTCGCGGTTTGCGGCCAGGTACTCGTACACTTTGACTGGATTGACGCTTTGCGCGACTTTGTCGGCAGGGTTAAACGCGACTAATGTGGCGTCGCTACCGGCGAGAAACTGCGGCAGTTGACCGTACGGTTGCCGTCCTAGCAGGTGGATGTTCGATTTCTGTCGAAGGCGGCTGACGTCCGTTTCAATTGGCCCGACGAGAACAATCTGCAACTGGGGTCTGGCGTCGGCGAGGTCGCACAAAAACGTTTGGTCAATCCAGCTCCCAATGCCACCGAACATCGTGATCCGCGGCGACGGCAACTCGCGAATGAGCGGGTGCACCGGTGCGCTCGCGGTCGTCGCGAAGTGCTCCGTCTGCGCTGCATTTGGCAGTAGCGTGACGTTGGCGTGCCACTGGCGCATGCGCTCATAGAGGTTACCCGCGGTGGCGAACACGGCGCGGCTCTGGCTGACCATGTCCCACTCCATCAAGTCGACCACTGGCGGCCGGACGAAACCGGGAAACTGCGCGTGCAAGTCGACGCAGTCGTAGATGGACGCGACCGGGTGGAGAAACGAGACCAGGTCAGCCGAACCAGGGAGCATCGACAAAAGTATGTAAGGCCCCGGTGCAGCGTGCGAAATTTGCAATGCGAGCAGGCGCTGGTTAAAGCGGTTGATGGTGCGCTCCATGTTGCCAAAAGGGAGTGTTGCAAAGGGCGACAACACGCGAAGGCTGCCGGTGCTAGATTGCGCATCACCCTCGCTGGTTCGGTTGATTGAAAGTGTCCGGACAGGGGGGTTTGGCCACGCTCGGTCCAGTAGATCGCGGTTCTTGATCGGGCTCAGCCAGGTAATGGGCCCGTCCACAAATAAGACGTGCCAGCCCCGCTCTGCGAGCCCGCGGGCGAAATGCTGCGGTCTGGCCGTGATGCCGTCCCAGGCGACTGCCGAGGTCAAGATGATGGTAGGCGTCTCTGGCGCGGCGGTGTCGGCCGCGTACTGCTTCACCAAATCAACCAACTCCCCGCGTGTGATCACTTCATTAAACCAGTGCTGTCCAACTGACGTCAAGTTCTGTCTGCCAATATATTACGGTTGCGATAGTAGACTTACAGTCTTCACAATGGATGCAGTACATGAGAGGCGGGTAGCGCAAATGGCGGACGCCACGATCACAGAACGGCAGCTGATTGAGGCGAATTACTACTACGAGATCGGTCGTTACGAGTTGGCGCGTGACAGCTTTTTACAACTCGTCGCAGAACGCCCGACAAACGGCGCCTGGTTTGCCCGCGTCGCGTTTTGCGAGTACCACCTGCGCAGGCTGCCTGAAGCAGTCGATCACGCCCGGACTGCGCTCGAGTGTGGTCACCAGTCCAGCGCGCTCTACGGTCTGCTTGGCGTGGTATACCGCTTGCAGACCCACTACAGCGAGGCTGATGAGATTCTGCGCGAAGGGCTGTCTCTGTACCCGGACAACGTCGAACTGAAGGCCCAGTTGGCGTACCTACTGTGGATGCAAAAGCACCGCCGCAGGGCGCAGGCGTTGCTGCGCGAGGCGTTAGC
>JAKAXI010000240.1 GCA_021816665.1 Bacillota bacterium
TGATGGACATATCAGACACGATCTATGTTCTGGCTGATCACAGTAAAATCGAGACCAGAGACTTGACAAGTATTGCGCCGCTCGCAGAGATCGATGTCCTTGTTACGGATTCGCTTGCTGCACCGTCCTTCGTCGAGGGGGTTCGCAAAATGAATATCAATGTGATTCAAGTGTAACCACTCGCTTGCTCTGATTGCCGAAAACGGGGTCCCATTGAGCGGTCGGTGCCTGCGTTTGTAAAATCGTACAATTGTCACCGAGTCATCAGATGACCTGATGACAGAGGTGAATGGGGAGATGCCGTATACACCTTGAACCCGTGAAGTCCGCGAAAACGTATGAAGTCGTCTATCAGCGGCTGCGAGATTCCATTCTCAATGGACTATTTCCACCTGGGTCAAAACTCCCATCTGTTCGGGAATTGAGTGAGCAATTGAAAGTCGGACAGTCCGTTGTGCGCGAGGCCCTCACGGCCCTCAAAGCTATGAACTTGGTTGCCATGCGCCAAGGGGAAGGTACATTTGTGGAGACCTTTGATCCGGTCGGATTGACAAAGTCCCTGCAATTTGTCCCAATGAATCCCGCTGAAATCCGCAACCTCTTGGAACTGCGCAAAATTCTTGAGACAGGAACAACGCGACTCGCGGCAGTTCGGCGTTCACAAGCGGACTTGGGGCAATTGCGGGCGGCGGTGGATAAGATGCAGACCGATGAGCCGACGGTCGGGGAAGAGGCAGACTGGGCGTTTCACTACGTACTTGCGCAAGCTGCACAGAATTCATTTGTTCTGTCTGTCATGGACAAGGTGGCCGATCAAATAAAGGTTTCCCTGATGACGAGTCGTCGCACGTTGTTTCAGACCCCGGGTGAAGCCACGCGGCTGCGCAGCCAGCACATGAAGATTCTCCATGCAGTGGAGGATCAAGATGAGGACAGAGCCGCATCTATGATGTTGGCTCACTTGCGCCACGTGGAGACGAACTTGGAGCTTCCGTCGGTGGCCATAACGGAGATAAAGGAGAGTGACAGATGAAGATATCCTTGTTTATCACCTGTATGGTGGATAACCTGTATCCACAGGTTGGCGTGGCGATGGTGAAGATTTTGGACCAACTTGGGGTGGAGGTGGTCTTTCCAGAAGGCCAAACCTGCTGCGGTCAACCGGCGTTCAACAGTGGTTACGCAGCCGAGGCGAGGGCTTCTGCAAAGACGCTGCTTGAGGCGTTCGCGGACGCAGACTACGTGGTCTCTCCGTCGGGGTCGTGCACCGGTATGATTCATCACTACTACGAAGACTTGTTTGCTGGCGACGCGCAGTTGGCCCGCGAGGCGAAAGCGCTCGCTGCGAAGACCTATGAGTTCTCTCAGTTTCTGGTCAACGTGCTCGGTGTGACGGATGTCGGTGCAAGGTTTCCATACCGCGTGACGTATCACCCGTCCTGCCACGGCGCAAGGCTACTCGGCGTGAAGGACGAACCCTTGACATTGCTTCGAGCGGTGAAAGACATCGAACTAATCGACTTGCCCTATGCAACCGATTGCTGTGGCTTTGGTGGCACGTTCGCCGTGAAGATGGGCGACATCTCTACAGCGATGGTGACGGAGAAGGTGAGCCATGTAAGGGAAACAGAGGCCACAGTCCTGGTAGGCACTGATATGGGGTGTCTCATGAACATCGGCGGCCGCCTGTCCCGCGAGCACAGCTCGGTTCGTGTGATGCACATAGCGCAGCTGCTCTATGAAGGCATGCAACTTGGCGCAGGTTCTCGGGAGGCGATCACGATATGAACCAAGGCAGTCACGTGCTTGACCGCGCTCGGGTAGCGCTCGGAGACGATTTCCTGCGTGCAGCCGTTCGTTTCACTGCTGACCGGCTGCGCACCAAGAAGTATGCCGCGACTGAGGCGCTCGGACGGTGGGAAAACTGGCGCAGTCGCGGCCAGCACATTCGGGCACACACCGTCGCGCACCTGGACTACTATTTAGGCCAGTTTGCAGACAATGTCACCCGTGCCGGAGGCAACGTGCAGTTCGCTGCTGATGCCAGCGAAGCGAGTCAAATGGTGCTCGACATCATCAAGTCTAAACAGGCACGGTCTGTGGTCAAGTCCAAGTCGATGGTGTCGGAGGAAATCGGAATTAACCATCTACTCGAGGCCGCGGACGTAGAGGTAGTTGAGACTGACCTTGGTGAGTATATCGTCCAATTGGCCAAGGAGACTCCGTCGCACATTATCATTCCAGCCATTCACAAGAACAGGCAGCAGATTAAAGACCTCTTCACAGCGGCCGGTGGAGAGAATTTGACCACAGATACCAAAACCTTGGCGGCGTTTGCGAGACGAACGATGCGTCGAAAGTTCCTTGAGGCGGATGTCGGGATTACCGGGTGCAATTTTGGGATCGCAGAATCTGGCTCGGTCGTCCTCTTCACCAACGAAGGCAACGCAGACATGGTTACCAACCTTCCGCAGACACACATCGTCCTGATGGGGATGGAGCGGTTGCTGCCGTCATTCGCGGACCTTGAAGTCATGGCCAATCTCTTGCCGCGATCGGCAACCGGGCAGAGCATCACCACGTATATGTCCGTGCTGACTGGACCAAGGCATGAAGGCGATCACGACGGCGCCCGCGAGCTGCACATCATCGTGCTCGACAACGGGCGTTCGAACCAGCTCGCCGACCCAAAGATGAAAGAGGTGCTGAACTGCATTCGCTGCGGTGCATGCCTTAACGTTTGCCCTGTGTATCGGCAGATTGGCGGGCATGCGTACGGTTCGGTCTACCCTGGCCCCATCGGTGCTGTGTTGTCGCCAGTGCTCAACCAGGGCGAGCAATACGCTGATTTGCCTTACGCCTCCAGTCTGTGTGGCGCTTGTTCGGAAGCTTGCCCGGTGAAGATCCCGATTCACGACATGCTGGTTCATCTTCGCCAGCGCAACGTCGAACGAGGGTGGGTCAAACCAGCCGAACGGCAAGCATTTAAGGGGTTTGCGTTCGCATTCGCCAAAGTCGGTCGCTACAAGTTGGCGATGAAAACGGCTCGGATGGGGCAGGGCCCACTTGTACGGGATGGACATATTGAAGCGAAGATTGGTCCACTCCGGGGATGGACGGCAGGAAGAAACGCGCCGACGCTGGCGAAGCAGTCCTTCCGGGACATGTGGAGTTCGCTGCAGGGAGAACTCAAGACGACAACGCGCGAGTCTGGAGGAAAAGGCAAATGAACAAAGACGCTTTTCTGAATCGGATCGCGACACAGGTTGGCCGCCCTAGCCGGCTCACACAGGCACCGTCGCGCGACGTTGTCGGGATCCCTGACTTCTGGCGCGAGTTCCGCTTGGCGCAGGATGAGCGACTCGCTCGCTTTGAAGAGAGATTTACAGGACTCGGCGGTGAGGTCAGGGTCGTAAACAATATCGCACAACTGCAGACCGAGCTCGCCGAAGTGGTGGCGGACATGAAACCTCAGCGTATTGGCATGTGGAGCGATGCACAACTCGAGAAGTGGGTGGGAGGCTCGCTTGCCGAGCAGACCGTGTTGAAATGGGGCGTCGACCCGCGCGAACAGTTTTCTTCCTTAGACATCGGGATCACGGGCTGCAGTGCGGCGGTTGCTGACACAGGGACGCTGGTTTTGGCGTGCGGCGGGGGACGGGGGCGTTCTGTACACTTACTGCCGCCCGTGCACGTCGCCATTCTTGGCGCAAGTCAGATTGTCACGCGACTCGGCGAGGCGTTGGACCGAGTCGCTCGACCGATCGAGATGGACTCGTACGTTCACTTTGTTACGGGGCCCAGCCGTTCGTCGGACATCGAGAACGACCAGACGATCGGCATCCATGGGCCAGCCGCCGTGATCGTGCTGGTTGTAAAGGAGCTGTAAATATGTTGTATTTGCCTACTGGCAATAGAGTGAAAGGGAGACATAGATAGAATGGCTCTGCGCGCA
>JAKAXI010000241.1 GCA_021816665.1 Bacillota bacterium
CTGGGGACTGCACACCAAGTCTGGTTCGAGGACGCGCGCAGCTTTCAGGCGAAACTCGACACGGTCAAGGCGTACAACTTGCGCGGGATCAGTTTCTGGTCGTATCCGTCCAACTTTCCGCAGGTGGCCCCAATCCTCGCAGACAACTTTCAGGTGCGCAAATTGAGTTGAGCGTATTTGGGCCGTGTCTGCGATGAAACGGTTGGACGCAACCACTGTCTGCATTGGGACCAGCTAAGTATTGAGCCCGAACAAGACGGGTGCTATACTGCAAGTAAATTGAATAGCGTCAAGAGGTGCTGGGGGTGCCGAACAGGCTGAGAAGCGGGAAGCCGCTAACCCTTGAGGACTCGATCTGGGTAATGCCAGCGGGAGGAAGTACCGACGACTTACGGAGAAGAGTCCCCTTTTGATGTGTTTGCGCCAAGGGGGCTTTTTTATGTGCCCTGGCGTGAAAATTTGAGGGGAGAGATGGAAATGGGCAGGTCTTGGAAACAGCGGGACATTGTACTGATGGTCATCTTTGCTGTTGTCGGTGGTGGAGTGTTTTACGGTTGGGATTTAGTGACGGCGCCATTGTTTTCGAGCTCCGTTAACCCTGCCGTAGGAGCGATGGTGAACGGACTATGGTGGGTTAGTGGCAGCTTAGTCGCCTACGTCATTCGGCGGCCTGGCGCGGCGCTCATCACGAACTTCATCAGTTCCTTTTTCGAATTCGTCTTTGGCAGCCCGTACGGTGCGGGCGCGATGATCTCGGGCCTCATCCAGGGCGCAGGCGCGGAAGCTGGTTTCGCAGCTCGCGGCTGGCGCAGGTACACACTTGGCAGCATGCTGTTGTCCGGTGCCCTCGGCGGCGTTGGCAACATCGTGCAGTGGTTAACGCAGTACCAAGGGTACCAGTACTCTCTCGGGACCATCATCGGTTACATTATCGTCACCATCCTGAGCGGCATGGTGCTTGGTGGACTTTTGCCAAAGCTGATTGGCGACGCGTTGCGCCGCACTGGTGTGCTGCGCAACTTCGCGATCAGCCGGAGTGACGTGTCGGTACAGTGAGCAAATCTGCTGCGGCTGTTCGGGTGGTTCCGGTGGGGGAAGGCCGATTGCTCTCTCTGTCTGGTGTCAGCGTGCGCTACGAGCTGGAGGCCAAACCTACGCTCAGCGACATCGACTTCTCGATCGACCGCGGTGAGTCCGTGCTGTTTCTCGGCCCGAGCGGCTGCGGCAAGAGCACGCTCGCAATGGTCTGTGCCAACTTGTTGCCTGGTGCAGTAGAGGGAGTTGTGACGGGGCAGGTAGAGCGCCACCCGGCGCTCGAAGCCCCTGGCTCTGTGGGCTACGTATTTCAGGACCCGGACGCCCAGTTTTGCATGTTGACGGTCAGCGACGAAGTGGCGTTTGGCCTTGAGAACCAGCAGGTGGCGCCAAGCGATATGCCACAGATTACGCGGCGAGCCCTGCGTCAGGCCGGTCTTGATGTTCCGCTCCCAGCCAATCACGCCACGTTTTCAGGCGGTATGAAACAGAAACTGGCGGTCGCCTGCGCACTTGCGATGGACGCGCCACTCGTTGTGTTTGACGAGCCGACGGCCAACCTCGACCCGAAGTCGACGCGGCAGGTGTTTGACGTGATCGCGGCGCTGCGGGCTTCGGGTCGAACTTTAATCGTGATTGAGCACAAGTTTGAGCCACTGCTCACGCAGATGGACCGCGTCGTTCTGTTCACGCGTGACGGCCGAATCCACAGAGCAGGACCTGCGGCACAAGTGGTTTCAGAAGAGTGGGCGTGGCTCGTGGAAGAGGGAATCGCCAGACCGAACGAGATAGCACTGTCTGGTCCTGGCATCCGTGTGCCGCACAAACTTGATGGGCAACCCGTCTTGTCGGTTCGCTCTGCGAGCCTCAAGTACGGGCAAACGCCGGTCTGGGACGACGTCTCGCTCGATGTTTACCCCGGGACGATCACGGCGATTGTGGGGCCAAATGGGGGCGGCAAGTCGTCGCTGCTACAGGTGATGGCGGGCCTGCAAAAACCGACCGGCGGTCAAGTCGCGCTGCACGGGCAGGCGATCACGCAGGTCAAGCGCAGCGCTCGCGCACAAGCCATCTCGTACTGTTTTCAAAACCCGGAATATCAGTTTATCTACGAGCGCGTGGCAGATGAAGTGGCGAACCGAATTGTTGAGAACGACGTGCCAGAGGATGCCCTTGCCCTGCTCCAACTGCTCGGACTCGAAGGTGCCGCAGAACAGAGCCCATTTGCCCTCAGTCAAGGGCAAAAGCGCCGGCTCAGTGTCGCGGTCATGTTGAAAGAGGACCATGACCTGTACCTGCTCGACGAGCCAACATTTGGTCAGGACGCGCAGACAGAGGCGGTGTTGATGGAGAAGTTCGCCAGCCTGCGCGACACGGGGAAGGCGGTCGTCATGACAACCCATGACATGTCGCTTGTCGCGCGCTACGCTGACCAAGTCGCTGTGCTTGTGGATGGCGCGATCTCGTTCGTCGGCACCCCTGCTCTGCTGTGGGAGAACGAATCGCTGATGCACCGGGCGCATCTGCTCGACGACCAAACCGTCGACACGGAGCCCGAAGCGGAGCAGAAAGCCACTGACCGCGACGCGGTAACCACGACCACGGCGCCGTCGACGACCACGGCGCCACATACTAGCAAAGTACCGCCCGCCGAAGTGCCTCGGCGCCGCGGTCTCGGTCCGCACTGGAACGCTCCAGTGTTCCTGATGGCCATCTTCGCCGCAGCACTCGCGGCGATTTTCGCCAACCGCTTGCCACAGGCGATCGCGGTGTTTCTCTGGCCGGTGCTGCTCGGCATGACTGTCTTTCGGATCTCGCCCTTTGCCCTTGCCAAGCGCCTGTCCGCGTTCATCGGCTTTTACGTGCTGTACACGTGGTCGTACGTCGCTTTCACGCGCGTGCCGCCCGGAGTTCCGGTGATTCACCTGCTCTGGATGCACCCGAGCCTTTCAGGGCTGATGACTGGCCTTGTGCTCGCGTTTCGTATGCTCGCCGCCGTGGTGCTCGGCATCGTGTTTTTGTCGGCGAGCGACTTGACGGACCTTGTTGTTGGCTGGTCGACAGGGTTTCGAGTGGCGCCGAAGTTTACTTATGGAATGCTGGCCGGACTGCACTTCATGCCGCTGTTTCGGACGGAGTGGACGAAGTTGCGGCAAGCGCGGCAACTGCGCGGAAAGGACGCGCCGTTTGCACTCGCGCGCGCTGTGACGTACGCATTGCCACTGTTGGGTCAGGCGATCCGCCTGAGCGAGCGCGTCGCAATCGCGATGGAAGCCCGTGGCCTGACTGGTGTCGCCGCAGCAGACGCCACGGCGCGGACGTACGCGCGCGCCATTTCCCTCTCCGCTCGCGACTGGCTGCTGGCGGGCGTCTTCGTGGCCTCCTTCGTCGCGATCCTCGTAATAATTCCGTAGTGCCCTCGAGCCGTCGGTCCATCGTCGTATCGTTACGCGTCTGTTACCTCGGACCCCCTGGCTCATACCACCCCGCTGAGTCCGACGCCCCTCCTCTATCACGTGTGTCCCTCGTGCGGTACACTGAACAGTGTCCGTATCTGAGGGGAGGGGCAACTCTTGTCACCACGCAAATTGAATGCTGAAGACATCTTCAACATTCGCCTCATCGGCGATGTGGCGATTCATCCGGACAAGCCCAAAGCGGCAACGGTTGTGACACGTCTGGTTGAGGAAGACGACCGCTATGAGTCACATATCTGGATGGTCTCGACGAACAGCAGCGAAGCGACACAGTTTACAAACAGTGTTAAGTCCGAATCATCGCCAGCCTGGTCTCCGGACGGGCGTTGGCTTGCGTTTTTGTCCAATCGCTCCGGCGACAACAAGCAACTGTATCTGATGCCGGAAGGCGGCGGGGAGGCCATCGCGGCCA
>JAKAXI010000242.1 GCA_021816665.1 Bacillota bacterium
CGGGTGAACTACGAGACAGCCGCCTACCGGCTAGCGCTGCACCTGGACGTGGCGCCCGCGCTGTGGTCCGGTCCGCGCCGCCCCGGGCGGCTGGCCTCGGCCCCGCCGCGGCGTCCGATGGACCGCTCGCGCCGGTTCAGTCCGCGGGCGTATACAGCTGGGCGCGCGCGTCCATAAACCGCCCTCCCCTGGTCGCGGCTTGTTCCTTCGTGCTCCTCCGTTGCTCCATTCAGAGCGGCATCGGGCGCACGTTCCGGCGAGCTGCGCCAGAACGTTTGAAAGAGGCCTAAGGCAATCATCGCGATCGAGAAAAAATTCAGCGGGATGGTTTGCAAGAACAGCTGAAAGGGTGTCAACGCAAGTCCGTGGTGGCGCGAAGACGTCTGCAGCAGGCCCACCATGTAGCCGACGAACGCCGTACCAATAGGGACAATGGCAATCAGCGGTGTCGATGTCAGGTCAATTACGTAGGCGACGCGCTCTGTGGACACGTGCAGTCGCTCGAAGACACTTTTCATCACGGGCGCAACCGTAATGATTCGGAAATCCGGCGCCATGAAGGTCGCGAACGAAGACAGCCAGGTCATGGCAAAGGCTGCCCGGGTCGTACGGATGCGCTTGGACACCCAAGCCGCGAACCCGCTCACTCCGCCAGTGACTCGCACGAGGCCAACAAAGGAGCCGAATCCGTACAGAAACACCATCAACCTCAGGTTATCTGGAATGGCGAGCTCTTTGAGAATGTAGCCGAGCGTGGCAGAAATGCCACCCAGCAAAGTTGGATGAGTCATGTACGAGCCTACCAGCAAGCCGACCATCAGACCTGGCAAGACCTGTCGCGTCCATATCGCGATCGGGATCACCACGAGAAAGGGCAACAACGACCAGAAAGAGGCGTACATCGCAGCACTCCTTTCTACCGACATCCAGAAAGGTCAGCCGATCCGGAAGCGAACCGCGCTGGGTGACCAGCGCAGTCTCTCGCGTTTCAGGATCCCCGATTCGTTTTGCATCATACGCCTGTTTGAAAATCCTCAATTTCGATGCGCATTTATACGTGGAAGAGAATCAGCGGGGGAAATCTTTGCGCTCGCCCTCGAGAGCGGAAATGGCTTCACCCACCTCTGCGGCCTGAAGTAACGGGGTTTCGCCGTATGTACATGTCAGGGCAGACAACGGTTCCTGCGGATCCGGAAGAAACCAAAGGGCATCGAGGCCAAAGTTGCGAGCACCTTGGACGTCGGCAGCAAAGTTGTCGCCGACCATCAGTGCATCTTGTTTGGCCACAGACAGCGCTTCACACGCGGCCTGATAGACGCTGGGATGGGGCTTCGCTTTGCCGATGTTTTCTGAAATGATCACCGCATCTTGAGCAAAATACGGTTGCAGCCCGGCAATGCCGAGTTTGCGCCACTGCAGGTCCGGAGACCCGTTGGTGACGATACCCAGTCGGTGCTCGACTGCGAGCGTCTGGACGAGGTCAAGCACTCCCGGAAATGGATGCAGTGTGTACTCAAAGGTCGCATTGTACACTTCGTGAAAATGGTCTGCTTCGTCGTCGGACTTCGTGACGCCATAGTCGCGCCAGGCAAGCAAGAACCTCTGTCTGCGCAACGTCTGCATGGTAATTTCGCGCCGGTCGTATTGGCCCCACAACTCCTCGTGGTGGCGCAGAAACTTGTCCGCAAACCCCGCTGGCGCTTTGTCGCCGTATACCTCTTTCAGCGAAAGAGCCAGTCCCTCTTTGTACTGACCGCGGGTATCGACCAGTGTATGGTCGAGATCGAAGAAGATGACATCGTATCGCTTCAACCACATCACACTCCTGTTCATCATCGTACTACGCCTTTTCGTAATGTAAAATAGAGAAGTAAACGTAAAAAGGAGGACGCTGTTTGGCACCGACTCCCCACAACAATTCAGTTCGCGCCAGCGGCATTGCAATCACGGCCTTTGCCGGTGTGCAGTGGCTGGGCTTTATGTTCGCAAACACAGTCGTCATCCCACTGTCAATTGGTGCCGCGTTTCACTTGTCTGACGCGGCTGTCAGCGGTGACATGGCGCGGTCTTTTATTGTCACTGGCATCGCCTGTCTGCTGCAGGTCCTGTTCGGCCACAAACTCCCGCTCATGGAGGGTCAGTCCGGGTTATGGTGGGGGCTCATCCTCAGTCTCGCCAACATTGGCGTGAGTTCGGGAATCCCGCTGGCTACAGTCGGCGGCAGCATGGAGAGTGGCATGGTGCTTGGCGGTCTGGCGATTGTGCTGTTGGGCGTGTTTGGTCTTTATAAAGTCTTGAACCGTCTGTTTACGCCTATTGTGATGGCCGTACTCCTGATGTTGCTCGCCTCTCAGCTCGTGGACATCTTCTTTCGGGGGATGCTTGGCATCGACGCCACCGGGCACCTGACCCCAAGCGTTGCCAGCCTCGCCATCGCTGTGTCTATTCTTGTCGCCGTGTTGACGATTGCAGGGAGGGGGTTACTCAGCAACTTCTCAATTCTCATTGGGATTGCCCTTGGCTGGTTCGCCTATCACCTGTTCATCCACGCCGCTTCTCCAGTCGTTCGGCCGAACTTGCAGGATGTGACACAAACCTTCGCCTGGGGTCGTCCCGCGTGGAACGCCGGGATTGTTATGGCCACAGTTATGACGGCACTCATCAACACGACAAACACGATTGCTACCTTGCGCGCGAGTGAACCTCTGTTCAATTCAGCAGTGACTTCCGCACAGTTCAGGCGGTCATTTCTGTTCACAGGGATGTTTACATTTGTCAGCGGGCCATTGTCGATCGTCCCGTATGCCCCGTACACATCTTCCATCGGTTTTTTGCGCACCACACGCCTGCTCAATCGCGCGCCCTTTATTGTCGGGGCAGGTCTGTTTACCCTGCTTGGCCTGATCCCGCAGCTCGCCGGATTCTTTTCGCGCTTGCCGATTAGCATCGGCGACGCGGTGCTTGTCATTGCTTACTTTCAACTGTTTGGTTCGGCCCTGCACAACCTGCAAGGGTTGACGTTCGACTTTCGAACCGTGTTTCGCATCGCCGGTCCAGTGTTGATTGGCCTGGCGATTTTAAGCATGCCCGCCACCGTCTTTCAAAGTTTACCCGGTTTTGCGCAGGGCATCTGTGCGAACGGCATGTTGGTCGGAATCCTGCTTTCCGTCCTGCTTGAAAACTTGGTTCCATGGAAGCACTGGGCCACGGAAAATATGCCCCGCAACTAACCGTTGAACTCCTCCACCATCAGTTGGCAGTGACGAGGCAGAATTCAAAAGGGGCCCGCAGTGCGGACCCCCCACGTAAAGCCTGCCGAACTTATTTGCTGAGCCACCATTGTTGCGGGTTTAGTGGTAACTCTCCAGCCGCCGTCCAGTCGTTGGCTGGAATGTTCAGCTTGTTTGTATACGCGTAGTTGTTGTTGTTCTGGTACAGGAAGATAAGTGGTACCTGATGGTTGACCAACTGTTCCCAAGGAACAAAGGCAGCTTTACGGCCAGCTTGGGTGAAGTCACTTGGCAAGGACCATGTGTTCTTGATGAGGGTATCGTCCTGCTTATTGACCCAGCGCTCGAAGTTGAACGCGTCTGTCGAGCCCCACAGTCCGCGCGGGTCTGGGTCGGTACCCAGAGACCAACCAGCGATCCAGCCCTGTATGCTCTTGCTGTTGTTTTCGAGGTCCGTAATGAGGGTGGTGAAAGCAATCGGCGTGTTGACGGTCACTTTGACTCCGACTTGCTTCATGTCCTGTGCAATGAGGTCGGCAACTTCCTGGCTCGTTTGCGAACCCTGCCCAATTGTAATTGTGAAGCCAAGGGTTTGCCCGTTCTTCTGGTAGTACCCATTGGACCCCATCGTGTAGCCCTGCGACTTAATCAGGGACTTGGCTTTTGAGACACTGTAGTTGTACTGCTTCAT
>JAKAXI010000243.1 GCA_021816665.1 Bacillota bacterium
CGGGCCTCAGTCTCCCTGAACGCCCGAGCTCGCCCCGTCGCCCTCACCAACCAGGGGCACCGCCAGCCCTCACCGACCTTTGATGAGCTCCAACACTCGGGGGAAGTCCTCCGATGTCGCCGCGAAGATCCCGTTTGTCAGCGTGTCTCTCTGATTAAACGTGAATTCGGCCCCGGCCTTGTCCGTGGCGCGGCCACCAGCTGCCTGGACTAGGATCACGCCCGCTGCAATGTCCCACTCGTTCTTCGGTCCCAGGCTAAACGTCGCGTTTGCCCGTCCAGCGGCGATGAGGGCCAGCTTGTAGGCGATCGACCCCACTGCCGCCACGTCCATCACATCCTGAAACGGCTCGAACTCGCCGCGTTTCATCTCCGAGCGGCTGCCGAGCACAGTGAGGCGCTGCTTGGACGGATGCTCCGCCTTCATCGCCTCGTCGTTCAACCAGGCCCCCGCGCCTTTTAGCGCCGTGAAGCACTCGCCGTTTGCCGGGTTGTAGACCACACCCAGAATGGCCTCACCGTTCCTCGCCAATGCCACCGACACCGCGTACTGCGGCACGCGCTGGACAAACTCCTTCGTCCCGTCGATCGGGTCCACAATCCACACGTACTCCTTGTCGAGCCGATCTGCGTTGTCCCGTGTCTCCTCCGACAGCCAACCCGCCTCCGGCAACAAGGCGAGCAGATGCTCCTTGAGGTAGTCGTTCGCAGCGTGATCGGCGGTCGTCACCGGATCATGCCGTTCCTTGTACTCCGTTTCGAAACCCGCTTCTGCAATCTGCTCAATGATGGCTCCCGCCTGCCGCACGATGTCGGCCGTCGACTGTAAAAGCACTTCATCTATATTCATTTACTCTCCCATCCTCTCATCAACCGCCTCAGTCTAGCACGACAGTAAGGTGGTCTCAACCTGGCAGCCTGGCGGAAGTGAGGGATACGACTCGCGTCAGCACTCTAGTCGCGACGCTGAATCGCAGAGCCCGGAACCATCCTAGCCTCACCTCTCATGCCTCCGGCACAGCCTCCCCCGCCCCCAAATACCGCTGTGCCAGAGTCTGTACGCTCCTTCGGATCTCGGCGACGAGCTCATCCGGTCCCACGACCTCGATGTCTGAGCCATACTGGAACACCCACCTCAAGAACTCCGCATTCAGGTGGGTTCGGATTTTCAACTGGATGCTGTCAGTCCCCATTTCCGTCTCCTCGAGAATGCTGTTCTTGTTGTCGATGTCCTCTTTAACGTACGCAATGACCCGCTTTGGAAACCGCACCACGGCTGTGATGAGTTGTCCGGTTGAGTCAACGCCAAAGGCCTGCTCCACAACCCTTTTGAGCATAAAGTCCTCATGCTCGATGTACGGCCGGTCGAGGCAGCGGACGTTGCGCATCCGACTGACGCGAAACGTCCGAAACGAATCAGAAAGGTGGCAGTATCCAATCGCGTACAGGTTGTTGTGTCGAGGCAGGATGTAGTAGGGGTCAAACATGCGCTGTGTCCATTTGCCGGTGCTGGCCGTGTAGTACGTCATGTCCACTGTCGACTGGCGCTGCACGGCGTCGAATAGTTCAATGATGCTGCCGTCGTGGTTGCCATCCTCGTCGCGCGGGCTGAGCAAGATGCGTTCTGTCAGTCGATCCCGCCAACTCTCCGCCCCGCTGCTGAATCCGAGTTTGTCGTACACCTTCGCAATCGCGGTGTGATACGCGTCCATGACCTCACCGAACCCTGGCTCCGTGCTGCGCGACGCAGCGAGCTCCGGCATCAGGTCGATGGCGGCCTTCTCTTCTTCTGTCAGTCGCATAGGGAGGCGAAGGGGGTCATAGAAGACTTGGTAGCCGCCGGTGCCTTCTTTTGTCTCAATTCGGCAATCGAGATCGCGGAGGTCATTGATATCTCGGATAATCGTCCGCTGGCTGACACTGAAATAGTGAGCCAACTTCTCGACCGTGTACTCCCCTGGCTCGGCGTTAATCATGTGTAACATCTGGATCAGGCGCTGTGCCTGACTGTAGCCCGTCGCCACGTACCCACCCCCGGATCGTGTTTCGCAACGCTGCCTCCCGGCATATCCCTGATCTGTATTTGCTATGAATTCATGATATACCACATAAGGGAAGTAGCGTACGAAAAAATAGCGCGATCCGGTGGAAAATAGGTTCTGTGCAGCCTGGTCCCACAGCACGTTCAGCGCGACAGAGCACGCTCAATCGCCGTCAACACTTCCGTTGCAGACGCCGGCGCCGAACCTTGCGCCGCTTTGGCGTTGCCGCCGCCCTTGCCGCCGAGTGCGGGCAGGACCGCTTTGATGATCCCGTCCGCCCCCGCGATCGCGCCGTCCGTCGCCTGCGCGACCACGTGCGTCCGGCCAGCGATCTCGCCTGCGAAGACGACCAGTTGCGGTTCACCCGGATGCTCAGTCGCCAGCCATTGCGCAGACGCCAGAGCCATACGCTTCACATCCTGGACCTCGTCGAGATCGGGCAGGACAGCGAACAGGACATGTGTCCCGTCAATTACTGTCGTCTGGTTCGCGGCGAAGTCACGGGCGAGCAAACTTGCATAGTGGCTTCGGATCTCGTCGTATCTGCGGTTGCCTTCTTTCACTTGGTGCTGGAGAGACTCAATTGCGCCCGCCAGGTCAGCGGGCCCGACGGACAAATCGGTCGCGATCTGACGAACGAGATCAACCGCATCCTTCCCGACCGACAATGCGCGTTCGCCGCAGACGAACGTCACGCGGACGCCGCCGCGCATGCGCTCCGTCTTGGTGACGAGGATCTCCCCGACCTGCCCGCTCGAAGACGGGTGCGTCCCGCCGCAGGCGTTGTCCTCAAGGCCTTCAATTGTGACGATCCGGATGTCCTCCGACACGCTCGGCGCCTTGCGCAGTTGCATCTGCGCCAACTCCGCTTGCGACACGAAGCGGGCGCGGATCGGGACGTCGCGCCAGATCCACCGGTTCGCCTCCCACACAACGTCCCGCAACTGGTCATCGGTCAGTGAGGCGACGTCGACGTCGATGCTGGAATAGGTGTCGCCCATGTGAAAACTGGTCGTGTTGGCGCCCTGCATCTGTTCGAAGCACGCCGACAAGATGTGCTGGCCGCTGTGCTGCTGCATGAAGTCGAAGCGGCGCGCCCAGTCGATGTGGCCGATCACGACTTGGCCAACTTCCAACGGGCAATCCGAGTGCCGCGTGTCGGCGACGTGGTCGACCGGGCTCTGTCGGCCAGCGACCTGCCCTGCGGCTTGGTCGACCGGGCTCTGTCCAAGTGGTGGCTGCTGAGCCGAGATGCGATGCCACACTTGCCCGTTTTCGACTTCGACCGCGATCACGTCGATGAAGTCCCCCCCACCACCGCTTCGAGGCGTGGCCTGCGCCGCTGGGTCAGGAGCGGCTTGTGCGTCTCGGGCTGTACCTCCGGGATCGCTTGATCCATCTTGGCCACTGTCATCGATCACTTGCAGATATCCCGTGTCGAACGGTTGCCCACCTGATGTGGGGTAAAAAGCGGATTCCCGCAGGCGAATCCAAGTTTCTCCATTCCGTTCTCTGCACTCTTCGACAACTGACGAAAACTCCCGTAAGTAGCTGTTCGTATAGTAAAGGCGTTCGGCCTGCAGTCCCATGTCATCCTCCTAATTCATCTGATCTCTGCCCTTCTCGTTGAAGAGTACCATATCCGCGGCGGAGGGGAGACAAGTCAAAGAGGCGAGGTCAATCGGTATGCCCCGTCGGGGCATACACCAATGAAGTACTAAAATTGCGTTGCAGAAGCGAGGGGGCATATGAGGTGATGCGCTGGAGTGAGCGAGTAAATTTGCCCCTCAGTAGCTTTATGTCCGATGCCACGCGCAAACGAAGGGCCACCCCACCAGGCACGCATCTTGATCATGCCGTCCGGGGCAGCCCTCGCC
>JAKAXI010000244.1 GCA_021816665.1 Bacillota bacterium
CCCAATCGGACAAGAAATCCTCCAACGGCTTAGAGCGATGGACGTCGAGATCCTTCGAACCACATCGCACAACCAGGTACGCGACATCCCTGGTGACAATGAACTCCAACAGTACCGAAACGCCAAACGAACACTCGTCGTCGGCGTCCGGAAAACCCTGAAGTTCGACACCTCAAAGCCGTCTGCCGAATACGCCATTCCCATCTCCACCGGCTGCATTGGCCATTGTCACTACTGTTACCTTCAGACCACCCTTGGCGCTAAACCGTACATCCGGGTGTATGTGAACATGGACGATATCCTTCGCCAGGCGCAAGCGTACATCGCAGAGCGCGAGCCGGAGATCACGCGATTTGAAGCGGCCTGCACCTCGGATCCGCTCAGTATCGAGCACCTCACGGGCAACTTGGCTCGGCTCATCACCTTTATGGGCGACCAACCTTATGGTCAGCTTCGGTTCGTCACCAAGTACGACCTCGTCGACTCTCTGCTCGACCTTCCACACAACGGTCACACTCGTTTTCGATTCTCCATGAACACGGAGTACATGGTGCGCAACTTTGAACCGTCCACGGCGCCACTCCCCGACCGCATCGCGGCCGCGCGCAAAGTGGCGGTCTCTGGCTATCCCCTTGGCTTCATCATCGCGCCAATTTACATGCATGAAGGCTGGGAAGAGGCTTACACGAAGCTCCTGCAGAGGCTCGGCGAGGCGATGCCGGACAGTCTCACCGACCTGACTGTGGAGTTAATCCAACACCGGTTCACAAAGCCTGCGAAGCGGGTCATCGAGAAGCGCTACCCAAAAACGAAACTGGACCTCGATGAGTCGAAGCGAAAGTACAAGTGGGGGCGATACGGGATCGGCAAATACGTCTACCAAGATGAAGAACAGGCCCGTATCGTGAGCCTGTTCGAAGAGCTTGTCCCGCAGTACCTGCCGCAAGCGAGAATCGAGTATTTCACCTGAAGGACGACGAGTTCATGATGGAAGGAAGACAGTTCTTGACGGAAGGACCACGAGTTCATGCATACCGTCTAGGTCATGGACACAGCACAACTTTCCCCCACGTCTTGCGTGTCGCGATCTGGCTCAGCGTTTGCGGCAGTTGTTCCAGTGGCGCCTGCGTGTAAATGAGCGGGTCGATTTCCCCTGTCTGGTAGAGTTTCATCAGTTCGTCGTGGATAGCGCGGACGCCGTTTGGCACCAGTTTGCTAAACAACCCCCAGTGCACGCCGACCACTGCGTAGTTCTTGAGAAGGATGTGATTCGTCGGGATGTCCGCAATGCGGCCGCCTGCAAAGCCGATGACGAGCAATCTGCCCCCGAACGAGATGCACTTGCGGCTTTGGTCAAACACGTCGCCACCGACCGGGTCAAAAATCACATCCGCACCGCGCTTACCGGTCTCAGCTTTGACGATGTCGACGAAATTCTCCACAGTGTAGTCGATCGCGACGTCTGCCCCCAAATCCCTGCAAACCTGGACTTTCTCCTCACCACCCGCCGTGGCAATAACGCGCGCACCCGCCGCTTTGCCAAGCTGAATCGCTGCTGACCCAACTCCTCCTGCGCCAGCGTGGACAAGCAGAACTTCGCCTGGCTGAAGCTTTGCGCAGTAGTGCAAAGCGTAGTAGGCCGTTTGATAGGTAATGAACATCCCAGCGGCCGAGGTGAACGGGAGTTCATCCGGGATCGGAAACACAATCTGCTCCGGCACCGTGACAAATTCACAAAAGCCGCCGTGTGGCAACTGCGGCATAGCCACCACGCGTTGCCCAACTGACAGCTTTACACCATCGCCTACAGCCGTAACCGTGCCCGCCACTTCTGCGCCAGGGGTAAACGGCAACGGGGGACGTTCTTGGTACTTGCCTTGGCAAAGGAGGATATCAAAGAAGTTCGCTGCAGCTGCCTCGACTTCGATCACCGCTTGCCCGCGCTCGGCACTCGGCACGGGCACCTCATCGAGGCGTAGCGCTTCACTCGGGTCTCCCAGTTCATGTACGAGCCACGCTTTCATCTATTCGCCCCCATCGTTGAGTTTGCTCTATCGGCATCACTGCCTGAGCCGCCTGAGTGCGTGCACAACGCGCTTCGCTGCACCTGCCGTGCACCTCAGGGCAGCTCAGCGCACACTGGCTCAGTTCACACCGACTCAGCGCACTTTCGCGATGATCCCGTTATGCGCCTTAATGGTCCCGTGCCGTAGGATGTCGAAGCCGTTCTCATGCAGGTACAGACCCATCTGCTGCACCGTCATCAACTCGCGGTAAGTGTAGTTCATCCACTCGGCAAGGACGTGGTAAAACATGCGCGATCGCCATTGTAGACGCGGCGTTGTCAAAATCGCGTAACCACCCGGTTTCAGGAACTTGCGATGCCAATCGAGCGCCTCCGCCTTGTACTCGTCCGGGAAGTGTTCGATCAATCCGACACTGACGACAACATCAAACTCCTTGTCGAAGTCGAGGTTACGGATGTCATCCACGATGAATGAGATATTCATCTGATCCCGGTACCACACCTTCGTAGCGCCAGTCGCCAGGTTCGTCCCAACGAACGGGTAGTGCTCCGGGAACTTGCCGAAACGGTCCGTGCGGCAAAAGTCGTCGTAGTCCACCAGCACGACCTCGCCCCCCGGGTACATGGAATACAGTTGCATCGCCTCGTAACCGTCAGCGGCGCCGAGGAACAAGACGCGCGGCTTGTGCAGGTCGAGCCCACGAAACAGCGCTCGCTTGCCGCGCGGATCCCAAATTGCATCTTCGGCGCGATGTGCGGTGTTCCAGATTGTCAGCTCTTCGAGTTCACCGAGCACTTGCCGGGCTGCGCCCCAGTGTAGCGTGCCGACACTCTTGGCCAACTTCGCAAACGCCTCTTGCCGCTCCTGTGGCACGTTCTTCATGAACAGCGTGTGGAACGACCGGTTGAACATCTCCCACGAAGTATGCACCGGCAGCATGTCGCCGTGCTGCTCTTCCCACCGCCTTTTACCCTCGGCATAATTGACGACGCGAAAGGGTTTCCCAACCTGCTTCCACGAGAGGGTCGACCAGTCCTTGACGATGTTGTCGTCTATGAAGGCATCGAGCGTTTCCGGATTGGGGTTGCGCAGGTCCATCCGGTAGTTCCCGTAGAGCTGGGTCTCCCCAAGGTTGGATTCATCGAAGGGATGGGAGGCACTCGTATCAGTCACATGCGTCGCATTCCCGGGTTGTGCCGGTGCAACACCAATCGCGGAATCAGCGAGGGGCGCGAGATCTGCACGGGGCTGTTGTGGGATCGCGGATTCTGTTTGCGCTCCTGCGCCCCCCTGCAGTTCGAGCCTGCCAGTCGTCTCCGACGGTTTAAAAGACATACTCATCGGCTTCACTCCTTTTCTGTCCAGATGTTCTCACATCACAGGCGTGCCACTATAGAGTCCGGAATCAGGTTCCCGAATTCGTCCGATAGTTTCAACTTTACCTTCCAATATACGACGAACAGCCTGCGTTCGAACAGTACTGAGTGGAAAATCTTTGACCAATCGGTCGGTTCACATTTTCAATGGATGATTATGGTAAGGTAGTAGTGACTTGTACGGATCTGTCTGTCACAAAGGGAGGAATATGAGTGAACGTGAACATGGCTAATCCCGGTTTCGCGGCAATTGGTATCTTAGGCGTCATTGTCGGCATCATTCTACCGCTAGTCGCGCTCATCCTGTCGATTGCCCTCATCGTCGCGATCTTCCAGACACGAAATGCAACACGTGAAACCGCACAACGCCTAAACGACATATACAGGTTGCTCGTCGCTAAGCAGAATTCGGACAAGTAATCAGGAACTTCGGCAACGGGAGGGCAACATTCCAATCTCGTTCAGCCAATCTCGTTCAGCCAATCTCGTTCAGCCAATCT
>JAKAXI010000245.1 GCA_021816665.1 Bacillota bacterium
GTCGCTTGCCCATACCCACGCGACATCAGCCAAAAAGCGAGCCCGAGAATGGTTGCCACACGCACCCCCTGCTCAAGCACCTGCGACGCGGCTGTCGGTTCCATCCACTGGTGACCCTGAAAGTAACCCCGGAGAACGCTCATCACTGGCACGATTAACAGCGCTGGAGCAATGGCGCGAATCGCCGGAGCCGCAGCGGGGTCGCCTGCGACACGCGCCCAGGTCGATGCAAAGCCGAACAGGATAACAAAAGCGGCGACGCCGCCGAGGGACAAGAGTACGAGGGCCATCCGGAACGTCTGTTTTGCCCCGTAGACATCGCCCACAGCCACGCGTTCCGAGACAATTTTCGAGATCGCGACAGGAAACCCAGCGGTCGCTACTGCAAGCAGTGTTGCGTAGATGGGATACGCCATCTGGAACAGACCCATGCCATGGTCGCCGATGATGTTCTGCAAGACGATCGTGTACACCGAACCGAGCCCTTTTGACAACACGGCTGCCCCCGCGAGCAGCAGGGCACCGCGCACAAACCCATGATGTGGCCGCAATGTCTTCCCCCCACAGTTTGACACTGTGCAAAGGACGTGCCGATGCCCGTCCTTGCGCCTCCTTCCTATGGGTATGGACGAAGGCGAGAGGTTAGTCCACTCGGTGAACAAAATGGGGTCTGATCACGAGCTTCAGACCCCGTGAACACCCCGCAAGACACGTGAAACAGGGTGTCCCTACAGGCTGTGAAAGAGCCCTTCGGGACACCCCTAGACACACGGCCAAAGCTCGCGTGAGCCTATTGTTCCATCTGCTTTCCGAGGAATCCAGCCGCTGTCTCGGCCAGCTTCTGCTCTAGTGCGCCCATCTTGACGTTGTCGTCGCGCGACAGCAGCAACACCGCCCCAATCGGGTCGCCAGCTGCGATGATCGGCGCGATCACACGGGAAGAAAAGTGCTCTGTTCGATCCCGCACGACCATGTACTCTCCCGGCGTCGTCGACACCAGTGTCTTACGGTCTTCCATGGCCTGCTCAACATCCTCCGCGACCGGCTTGTCCAGGAACTCCTTCTTGGAACCACCCGAAACCGCAATCATCACATCTCTGTCTGCGATCACGGCGATGTGCCCAGAGGACTCTGCCAGGGACTCTGCATATTCACGGGCAAAATCGCCGAGCTCCCCAATCGGGGAGTATTTTTTCAGAATGACTTCTCCATCGCGGTCAACGAAAATTTCCAAGGGATCGCCTTCTCTGATGCGCAGCGTTCGTCGAATTTCTTTCGGAATCACAACTCGACCGAGGTCATCAATTCTCCGTACGATGCCAGTTGCCTTCAATCGTAGATCCCCCGCCCTCCGTATTGGTGGTAGTAGTTCGCTTCACCTCGAATTCGTATGGAATCATCTGCCAAACGCGAAAGAGTTCCTCTGACCGTCAGACTCGTCTAGACAGCTTTGCTTAAAATGGCGGATGTTGGCGTGCGGTTAGTATACGCGCTGTCGTTGGCTCTATGCACCAGCGTTGGCAGGCGACCGAAGTGCACGGCCGCCAAACGCGGGAATCCCCGATTTTCCGGAGGTTTTACTTGGCAACTTCGGTTACTTGGTCAGGGGAGCGCAGTGCCTCGTGGAATGACCCAAAAAACTGCAGCAAAAGAGCGCACAATTGCCGCTCAGCAAGGTCGCGCGTGCGGAACGTAACTTGCAGGACGCCGTTGGAACGCTTCACATACTGCCCCTTCATGCGCTTAGCGAGGGCAAACAAAGCTCCGTGATCGACGTCGTTCGAGCGCTCTGGCGGGATGCGGATGCTCGACTCGTGGCCTTGCTGAACAACCGCTTCAATGCCATAGCGGGCGGCGTAGCTCTTGATCCGAGTCACGTCGAGCAGGTTGCGGACAGCGTCAGGCAGGTCGCCGTAGCGGTCTTCAAGCTCCTCCTCGAGGTCATTTGCCCCTTCCTGACTGCGGACGAACTTAAATTTCTTGTACACGGCGATTTTCTGGGCCGGGTTGGGGATAAAGTCGTCAGGCAGGTAGGCTTCGATGGCAAGGTCAATCGTCGGCTCCGGCGGAACCTCCTCCACTTCGCCTTTCGCCTCCTTAACGGCCGCAGTCAGCATGTCGTTAAAGAGGTCAAAGCCGACGGAGTTGATGAATCCGTGCTGCTCCGCGCCAAGTAAATTGCCAGCGCCGCGGATGGCCAGGTCGCGCATCGCGATCTTGAATCCACTTCCAAGTTCTGTGAACTCCTTGATGGCCTGCAGCCGCTTTTCCGCGATCTCTGTCAGCACCTTGTCGCGTTGATATGTGAAGTACGCGTAGGCGATGCGATTGGAGCGCCCGACGCGTCCGCGCAGTTGGTACAGCTGTGCCAAACCGAGACGGTCTGCGTCGTAGACAATCAGCGTGTTGACGTTGGGAATATCCAACCCCGTCTCAATGATCGTGGTTGTGACAAGTACGTCGAGCTCCCCGTCGAGGAAGTCGAGCATGACTCGCTCCAGTTCGTCCTCAGCCATCTGCCCATGTGCAACCCCGACGTTGGCGTTTGGCACCATGCGACGGACACGGTCGGCCATGCTGCGGATGCCGTTTACGTGGTTGTAGAGGACATAGACCTGTCCACCTCGGTTCAACTCTCGCTCAATCGCCTCGTGCAGCAAGTTCTCGTTGAACTCCACCACATACGTTTGCACAGGAAAACGGTTTTCCGGCGGAGTTTCAATCACCGACAAGTCGCGTACTCCGAGCATGGACATGTGTAAAGTTCGCGGGATCGGTGTCGCGGTCAGAGTCAAGCAGTCTACATTCGTGCGCATTTGCTTCAGCCGTTCCTTGTGTGTCACGCCAAAGCGCTGCTCTTCGTCGACAATCAGGAGACCCAAGTCTTTAAACTTGAGCGACTTTTGCAGCAGTCGATGAGTGCCGATCACGACGTCGATACTGCCATCTTCGAGCCCTTTCACGACAGTTTGCGCTTCTCCCCTAGTTCGAAAGCGACTCAGCACCTCGACCGTCGCCGGGTAACCTGCGAAGCGCTCTTTAAAAGTCTCGAAGTGCTGGTGCGCGAGCACGGTGGTGGGAACTAGCACTGCGACCTGTTTGCCGTCCATCACGGCCTTAAAGGCAGCCCGAATCGCCACCTCAGTCTTGCCGTAACCTACATCACCGCACAGAAGCCGGTCCATCGGTCGGGGTTGCTCCATATCCCGTTTGATCTCGTCGATCGCTCGCAATTGGTCAGGCGTCTCCTCGTACGGAAACATTGCTTCGAAGTCCTTCTGCCAAGGCGTATCAGACGGGAACTGGTGGCCCGGTGTCGCTTGCCTTGCAGCGTACAGCTTGACCAAGTCGTCGGCGATGTCTTTGACGCTCTTGGACACGCGCTGCTTCACCCGCGTCCACTCGCCACCGCCAAGGTGGTTCACCTTTGGCGCCTTTTCTTCTGAGCCGATGAAGCGTTGAACTTGGTCGATCTGTTCGACCGGTACGTAGAGTGTGTCGTTGCCAGCGTACTGCAGATGCAGGTAGTCCTTGTGCCGGCCGTCAATTTCAAGGGTTCGGATGCCAAGGTACTTGCCGATGCCGTGGTTGACGTGCACGACAAAGTCTCCGACACGCAGTTCTTGATAACTCTTGATGCGCTCCGCGTCCGACATCTCTGCCCGCAGGCGGCGGCCCTTCTTGCGGGTGCCAAAGACCTCAGTTTCGACAATCAGCACGATCCGGCTCATGGGCAGTTCAAACCCGGACGACAGGTTACCCACTAACACCTGTGGCGTCGTCGTATCCGTCACACTCTGACTGCGCAAAGCACGGATGCGGTAGTCTTCGAGTACTCGCTCTAGCCGGTCGGCGCGCTCCGAAGTCGCGGCGAGCATGAGAACGCGCATCCCG
>JAKAXI010000246.1 GCA_021816665.1 Bacillota bacterium
CAGGTGGTCAGCCGGGAAATACTGTCGGGACGCCTCCCGTCGGCAATCCGACAGGCAGTGGCGCGGGGAAAAAGACTGGCAATAGCATCGGTTGAAAAGGATAATCGCTGTAAAGGGGCGGCCCCCTTTGGCACTTTGACAGTGCCTGCCAGGGCCGCCCTCATCGTTTCTAGCTCTGAAGACTCATGGTGGGTCCGAGATAAAGACCCATGGGTCCCTGACTCGCTCCACCCCTACCTGTGAGTGGACAGTTCAGGCTACTTCCGAAGCGTCACGACAGTGACACCGTCGCCGCCTTCTCCCGGGCCGCCTGGCGCCCACGATGAAACGTGCGGGTGGTGAGCGAGTTCTTGTCGAACAGCGTCGCGAAGAGCGCCAGTTCCTTTCCCGTGAATCACAGCTACTCGTCCGAGTCCGTTCACCACGGCGTCGTCCAGATACTTGTCGAGCCGCGTTAACCCTTCATCCACTGTCTCACCGCGGATGTCAATTTCGATTCGGACTTCTTTCGCCAAACTTGGTCGTTTTGCCGACGTCGCAACCGGAGGCGTCTTGTGCGCGTTCTGTAACAGTTCGATATCGGAAGCACCGACCTTCATCTTCAGTGCGCCCATTTGCACTACAAATGAGTCACCATCCACTTCAAGTACCTCGCCTTTTTGTCCCAGAGTCAACACGCGCACGGATGCGCCTGGACGAATGCCGTTCAGACCTTGAACTTGGGCACCCCCCGCGACAGAGCGACCACGGCGAGAGGCTGGTGACTGCGGCATCGCCTCTTCAAGTTGCTTGCGCAAAGCAACCAATTCATGGTCTTTCACTCCAGCTTGGGCGCGCTCACGCATCGACCGGAGTTCTTTGATGATGCGTTCGGCCTCAGACTGTGCCTTCTCCACCTCGCGCCGCGCACGCCCCACTGCCTCGTTGCGAACGCGTTCTGTCTCTGCGTCAAGTTTCGATACGCGCTCCTCCCACTCGCTTTTTAAACGAGCCGTTTCCAAGCGGTCTGCGAGTGCCTGCTCAAGCGCTTCGTCAGTGGCCCGCCGCGCCCGGTCCATCTGCGCGATCACGTCTTCCACCCGAACATCCTCAGATGACAGTTGCTCTCGGGCACGCGACAGCACCGTACGCGGCATCCCAAGGCGCTCCGCAATGGCCAGCGCGTTTGAGCGACCAGGAATGCCGATCGACAACCGATAGGTCGGCTGCAACGTCTCGACATCAAATTCCACACTGGCATTCACGGCACTCGGCTCAGCAAACGCGTACGCCTTGAGCTCTGGGTAGTGCGTTGTCACGGCGATTCTGCAGCCACGTTGCTTCAACTCCTCCAGCACCGCTATGGCAAGCGCCGCGCCTTCTGTCGGGTCTGTGCCTGCGCCAAGTTCGTCTAACAGCACCAGGCTCTGCGCTGTCACCTTCGAAAACAGAGGCACGACGTTTTTCATGTGCGACGAAAAGGTCGACAGACTCTGCTCAATACTTTGCTCATCACCGATATCAACATAAACCTCGTCACACCATGCGACGTCACTTGGTCGTGCCGTCGAGATGAAACAGCCAGACATGGCAAGCAGCGTCATCAGGCCGAGCGTCTTTAACGTGACAGTCTTGCCGCCTGTATTCGGCCCTGTAATGAGGAGCATACGGAACGACTCACCTAGGGTAATCGTAATTGGCACAGCTGTGTTGGGGTCGAGCAGCGGGTGGCGCGCCTCAGTGAGACGCCACACGCCGTCGCTGCGCAGAGTCGGCCGCGTCCACTTGCGAGCATTGGCGTGACCTGCCTTTGCGAACCACGTGTCTAGAGTTGCCAGTTCTTCCGCATTTGCCAGCAAGGGTTCGGCTGTAGACGATACAACAGCAGACAATGCTTGCAGGATACGCTCAATCTCTCGTTCCTCTTCGGCCAGAATCGAGCGAACGCGCTGGTTCGCTTCCACGACCGGCTGTGGCTCAATAAACACAGTTGCCCCCGACGAAGAGACGTCATGCACGATACCCGGTACTTGGTTTTTAAACTCCACGCGCACCGGCAGGCAAAAACTGTCACCTCTCATGGCGATTACGGGTTCCTGCAGCAACCGCTGATGTCGGCGCAGCCAGTCGTCGAGAACCTGCCGCATCCGCTGCTCGAGTTGACGGCGTTCGTGCCGCAAACGCTGCAACGCTGGACTCGCAGAGTCGGCGATGGTTGCGTCTTCCAGAACCTGGCGGCGAATCTCTTGCTCGGTCTGGCGCGCGTCAAACAACCGGGTTACAGCTGCGTTGACATGCACCAAATCAATGTCCCGTTCGCGCGCTTCAACCGCTTGCCGAACGCTGCGCCCACCAGTTATAAAGTTGGCGATCGCCAGCAGTTGGTCCGCGGACAGAACCCCGCCAATGATAGTTTTTTGAAGCCAGGGACGGACATCCGTGATGCCGCCGAAGCCGGGCGCACCAAAACGAACGGCGAACTGGAGAGCTTCATCTACCGCATCCAGCTCCCGCGTTGCCTCTTCAAGGCTGTTATAGGGATGCAGTCCTGCAATCCGGGCCCGCCCCAAACTGCATGCAACAAAGGACAGCATATCGGACTTAACACGCTCAAATTCAAGAATGCGCTCTGCGCGGTCCATGATCCATTTTGACTCCTGTCAACAGGGCGAAACGCCCTGACACATGGTAAGTCGGAACCCAAGCGTACCTCTTCGGCAGTCATTGGCGTCCCGAAAAATACCATCCGATTGTATCACATGAAGGCATTCTTCGCGGGCAACCTATGCCTGTACCGCGAAGGGGGGATTACGCATGAACATCTTAGGTACCATTGTTCGGTTTGTCGTGTCGGCGCTGGTTCTGATGTTCGTCGGCTTCCTCGTCCCCGGGTTTGGTCACTTGAGCTTCGGCTCAGCAATTGTGGCCGCTGTCGTCATTGCACTCCTCGGGTGGGCCATGGAGGCACTTTTTGGTCGGCGGATCTCGCCTTACGGCCGTGGTCTCGTTGGCTTTATCTCCGGTGCCGTTGTCTTGTATGTAGCACAGCTGTTTGTGCCGGCAATGCACGTCACCATCCTCGGTGCGCTGCTCGCCTCACTGGTGATCGGTATCATCGACCTGTTCATCCCGACAGAAATGCGCGGTCGGACGCCCACGTAACAGCTCGAGCAGGAGGGGGCGCACCGCCCCCCGTCCGCTCGTCCAAAACACAAAATAGAGCCCCGCAGGGCCCCGTTTGTGTTTTACAAGCCTACGCCTTTTTGATCGTCTGGTGGATGTTCATCCACTGCACGATTTGCGACCCGTCCAAACTCGTCTGTAAACTCGGCGAATTGACATACTGCAGGACTAATACAGCTACATACACGAACACGATGGACAAGATGAGGCCGGCGGCGAGACCTGCCAGCCGATTTAGTGTCGACAATACAGGCAAGTGGAACAGCGCATCCACGAGCCCCGCTGCAAAACGAAGCAGAATGTAGACGATGACAAAGATCACAGCGAACGACACCATTCCAGACAGACCGCCGAGCATGTAGTGAAACGGGCTGCCTTGTGGTGGCGCCCAGCGGCTGTTTTTCAGCAATGGCGTGATGACTGGCAACAAATACGGGCGGAGCCAGAGAGAGAGCAAGTATGCAATGACCACTCCAAACAACCGCGTAACCTGACGGACCAGGCCCGTTCGGTAGCCGTTCCAACCGCCAATCGCCACAATAATCACGATGGCGAGGTCGACGATGTTCACTGGGTGCCCTCCTTGCTTCCGCCGCGTCTACCGCGGCGGTGACTTCGTGCGCTCATCAAGCAACGCAACCAGTTCGTCATACTGCTTTTGCAACAGCAACAGGTCGTTGGCCAAATTTACTGCAGTCAACACAGCCACCCGTTTCGCGTC